>DATHGU010000214.1:0-2312 GCA_035317495.1 Solirubrobacteraceae bacterium | reverse complement strand
CGGAGCGGCGCGCGCAGCTCGGCGATCACCCCCAGGTCGAGCAGGTCGTTCGCCGCCAACCTATCCATCGGTGGAAGACCCTTCGGCGACAGGGAGCGCGGTGGCGGGCGCCCAGCGGGCCAGTATTGCGTCGAGCGCCTTGGCCCGGAGCGGCTTGATGAGGTAATCGTCCATGCCCGCGTCCAGGCACTTCTCGCGGTCGCCCATCATCGTGTGGGCCGTCATGGCAACGATTGGGGTATGGCGCCGATCGCCCTCGCGGTGCCGGATCTCTGCTGTGGCCTGATAGCCGTCCATCTCGGGCATCTGGCAGTCCATCAGCACGAGCGCGCAGGTCATCCGGGCGAGCAGGTCGACGGCCTCACGGCCGTTGCGGGCGACGAGCACGCGGTAGCCCCGCTTCTCGAGGTTGAGCTGCGCGACCTCCAGATTGACAGCGTTGTCCTCGGCCACGAGGATGCTCACGCGACCGTCCCCGTCCGCCGGTGCAGGGGGACCAGCCACCGTGGGCGCGTCCAGGGAGTCCCGGGCCGCTCGGCTGAGGCCTTCCGGTCCGCCCTCGTCAAGTTCCTCGGCCTCCGTGGTGTCCCTGCCCAAGACCAAGGAGATGGTGTCCAGGAGAAGCGAGCGGCGCGCCGGCTTGGGCAGAAAGGCGGCGATCCCCGGCGGCAAGTCCTGCGCGCGCTCCATGCCGACCGAGGAGAGCATCATCATTGGCATCGACGCGAGCGCAGGGTCCGACAGGATCGCGTGCGCAAGCTCCCCGCCGTTCATCTCCGGCATCTGGAAGTCGAGGATCGCAAGATCGGGGCGGGTGGGCGCGGCGTGGAGGAAGTCGAGCGCCTCGGCCGCGCTGGCGCAGCTCAGGGGCTTCATCCCCCAGAAGCGCAGGTAGGTCTCCAGGATCTCGCGGTTGGTGGCGTTGTCGTCCACGAGCAGCACCCGAAGGCCCGTGAAGTCCCGGCGCCGATGCGCGAGCGGGAGCAGGACCAGGGCGCCCGCTGCGAGGGGGATGGCGAACCAGAACGTGGTGCCCTTCCCGGGCGTGCTCTCCGCTCCGATCTCGCCGCGCATCAACGTCACGAGCTGTCGGGAGATGGTCAGCCCCAGGCCGGTGCCGCCGTACTTGCGCGTCGTCGAGGCGTCCGCTTGGGCGAACGACTGGAACAGCCGCTCGATCTCGAAGGGCGCGATCCCGATGCCGGTGTCCTCGATCACGAAGCGCACGGCAGTCGAGTCGGGGGTCCGCTCGGCGACCGTGACACGGACGAGCACCTCGCCCTGCTCGGTGAACTTGATCGCGTTGGCCACCAGGTTCGTGAGCACCTGGCGCAGCCGCCCCTGGTCGCCATGCGCGAACTCCGGCACGTCGGCCTCTATCAGCACGGCGAGCTCGAGCCCCTTTGCCTGCGCGCTGGACCCGAGCAGCCCGGCGACGTCCTCGACCGCGCCGTGCAGGCTGAAATCGGCTTCGTCGAGCTCGAGCTTGCCCGCCTCGATCTTCGAGAAGTCGAGGATGTCGTTGATGACCGTCAGCAACCCCTCGGCGGAGGAGCGCACCGTCTCGGCGTACGCCCGCTGCCTGCCGTCGAGGGCGGTGTCGAGCAGCAGCTCGGTCATGCCGATCACGCCATTCATCGGGGTGCGGACCTCGTGGCTCATGTTTGCGACGAACTCGGACTTCGCCCGCGAGGCCGCCAGGGCCTCGTCGCGGCTGGACACGAGCTCAGCCTCCATACGCTTGCGCTGGGTGATATCTCGCCCCGCTGAATAGAGCGCCTGAGCGGACGCGACAGCTCTCGTCGTCCACTCGATCCAGTGGTACTGCCCGTCCTTGGCCCGGTAGCGATTCTGGAAGATCGTGCCGGTGGCGATCTCGACCAGCTTTGCCGCCTCGGCCGCCGCGCTCTCGCGGTCATCGGGATGCACGAAATCCAGGAACGGGCTGGAGCACAACTCGGCCGCGCTCCAGCCAAGTGTTGCCACAAATGCCGGGTTGACGCGCTTGTAGTGGCCGTCGAACCCCGCCACACCCAGCAGGTCGAGTGAGAACTCGAACTGATGCACGTACTGCTGCTCCACCTCGAGGCGGCGATCGGTGAGCCACCCAACGAGGGTGCCCACCAACAGGAACGACGCCGCGCGCGTCACGTAGCCACCAGCCCCTAAATTCGACCCCATCGCTGCCCACGCGGCCAAGATGCCGATGCTGAACAGCGCAGCCGCCAGGCCCCAACGAAGACCAAGCTCCGCTGCCAACAGAGCGGTCGGCGCCGTACAGAGCAGCAGGATCGCCGCGCTCGGATCGGCGA
>DATHGU010000213.1:0-7144 GCA_035317495.1 Solirubrobacteraceae bacterium | reverse complement strand
CGATCTACGACACGATGCAGTTCGTCAAGCCCGACGTGCAGACGATCTGCGTGGGCATCGCGATGTCGATGGGCGCCTTGCTGTTGGCGGGCGGCGCGGAGGGCAAGCGCATGGCCCTGCCGAACGCCAAGATCCTCATCCATCAGGTCTCCTCGAGCTTCGAAGGACAGGCCACGGACATCGAGATCCACGCCAAAGAGATCATCGACGTGCGCCGGCGGCTCGATGAGATCATCGCCAAGCACACGCACAAGGATCTCGACACCGTCGGCAAAGACACCGACCGCGACTACTTCATGAGCTCCGAGGAGGCGAAGGAGTACGGCATCATCGACCGAGTGATCTCGGAGCACTAGGACACACTGATCATGGCCAGACCGACAGACTCCAACGAGCAGCTCCTGTGCAGCTTCTGCGGCAAGTCTCAGCGGCAGGTCAAGAAGCTGATCGCCGGCCCCGGCGTGTACATCTGCGACGAGTGCATCGACCTCTGCAACGAGATCATCGACGAGGAGCTCTCGGCGCCGCCCGCGTTCGACCTCGAGAACCTGCCCAAGCCGCGTGAGATCTACGACGTGCTGGACGAGTACGTGGTGGGCCAGGACCCATCGAAGCGGACGCTGTCGGTGGCCGTCTACAACCACTACAAGCGCGTGCAGATGATGATGACCGGCGAGTCCGACATCGAGCTGCAGAAGTCGAACATCCTGCTGCTCGGCCCGACCGGCTGCGGCAAGACGCTGCTCGCGCAGACGCTCGCGCGAATCCTCAACGTGCCCTTCGCGATCGCCGATGCGACGGCGCTGACCGAGGCGGGCTACGTTGGCGAGGACGTCGAGAACATCCTGCTCAAGCTGATCCAGGCGGCCGACTACGACGTCAAGAAGGCCGAGACGGGGATCATCTACATCGACGAGGTCGACAAGATCGCGCGCAAGGCCGACAATCCCTCGATCACGCGCGACGTGTCCGGCGAGGGCGTGCAGCAGGCGCTGCTGAAGATCCTCGAGGGCACGCAGGCCTCGGTGCCGCCGCAGGGCGGACGCAAGCATCCCCACCAGGAGTTCCTGACGATCGACACGACCAACGTGCTCTTCATCTGCGGCGGTGCGTTCGCCAATCTCGACAAGGTGATCGAGCGGCGGATCGGCCACAAAGGCGTGGGGTTTGCGGCGGCGATCGAGTCCAAGGCCGATCGCGACACCGGAGAGGTGTTCGAGCACTGCCTGCCCGAGGATCTGATCGAGTACGGGCTGATCCCCGAGTTCATAGGACGGCTCCCCGTGATGTCGGCGGTTCACCAGCTGACCCGCGAGGACCTCGTCTCGATCCTCGTCGAGCCGCGCAACGCGCTCGTCAAGCAGTTCCAGCGCTTCTTCTCCTTCGACGGCATCGAGCTGGTGTTCTCCGAGGACTCGTTGACGGCCGTAGCCGAGAAGGGCTTGGCGCGCGAGACCGGCGCGCGCGGCTTGCGCTCGATCATCGAGGAGATCCTGCTCGAGGTGCAGTTCGAGCTGCCCTCGCGGCGCGACGTGAAGAAGTGCGTCGTCACGAAGGAGACGGTCGAGAAGGGCCTTACGCCGACGCTCGTCACCGAAGCCGCGCCGGAAGACGCGCAGGACGCCTCCCTGCGCGAGGAGTCGGCCTGATCGCCCGCAGGCGCCGATCGCTACTATCGCCCTGTGCCCAAGCAACGCGCGTCAAAGTCGAAGCTGAAGAGCGGCGTCGAGGCGGTGCCCTGGGCGGTGCTGCTGCGGGGCGGCGTGATCGTCGGCAAGCGCTGGAGCGCGCTTTCGGCGAAGGAGCGCGCGCGTTTGGCGCAGCTCGTGCGCGAGTCGCGCGGACGGGTCGGCAACCTGAGCGTCAAGCAGCGTATGGAGCTGCGCAAGCTGGCACGCAAGCTCGACCTCAAAGGCATCGGTCGCGAGCTCATGCCGCTCGTGCGCCGCGGCCGAGGCGGGCGTGCCGGTCGTAAACGACCGGCCAGCAAGCGCCGCTAGGCGCTGCGCAGACATGCCGAACCAGCCAGACGCGACTGATCGCCCGATGCCCGACGACGATCTCGACAAGCTCTCCACGCACGAGCTGCACGACCGCGCCGTGCGTCGCGCCGAGCGCCACCTGGATCTGAAGTTCTTCTGGTCGCTGCTGCAGCTGATTCCGGCCGCCCAGACGGCAAGCGGCGACGTGGGGGAGGGCGACTACGACATCCAATCCTCCAAAGGGCTGATCTACGACGCACTGCACAGCGGCGACGGGGCGCTCGGCGAGGCGCTGCGACCGGTGTTCCTCGACTACCTCCGCAAGCACTCCGACGCCTAGAGGCGGCCGGCGGTCGCCGCCACCCACACCGCATGACAGCGCGCAAACGCACAGCTGAGCCGCCCACAGGCGGCGCCCTGCCGGGCTCCTCCCGGCCGCCGAGTTGGAGCGAGGCGCAGGCCGAAGCGCACCTGCGCTCGCTGGAGCTGTTCGGCATGCGCTTCGGGCTGGACAGGATGCGGCGCCTGATGACCGTGCTGGGATCTCCGCAGCGCCGCTACGACAGCATCCACGTGGTGGGCACGAACGGCAAGACCTCGACGACGCGCATGATCGCTGCGATCCTCGAGCGCCAGGGCATGCGCACGTCTGCCTACACCTCGCCGCACCTGATCTCCTATCGAGAGCGCCTGCAGATCGGCGAGCGCGACCTGGCCGCCGAGCGCTTCGCGGCCGCCGTGGCGCGCGCTGCGTGGGCCGCGGAGCGCGTCAATCGCACGCTGGCCGGGGACGACCACGTGACGCAGTTCGAACTGCTGACGGCCGCCGCCCTGTGGGAGATCGGCGAGCGCGACGTGCAGCTCGCCGTGATCGAGGCGGGCCTCGGCGGCCGCTTCGACGCGACCGCCGTGATCGACGCGCGCGTGACCGCGCTCACGAACGTGGCGCTCGAGCACACGCGCTGGCTGGGACCTACGCTGCGCGACATCGCCGAGGAGAAGCTCGCCATGCTGCCCGCACGTACGACGCTCGTGCTCGGCGCGCGCATGGCTCCGCAGGCGCTGGCCGTCGCCGAGCGGCTGGCGAGCGAACGCGGCGCGCGTATCCTCGCCGTGCCCGAGGAGACGCCGACCACGCCCTCCGGGCGCCGTGCCCCTCCGTTGAGCGCCAGAGGGGCCTTTCAGCAGCGCAACTTCGCGCTGGCGCGCCTCGCGGCCGAGAGGTATGTGCACGACGCGGGTGGCGTGCGATGGGGGATCGACGGCTCGAACGTCGGACTGCGCGAGCGCGCCGTGCGCGAGGCGGCTCTCGCGAGCGAGGTGCGCGGGCGGTTGCAACTCGTCGCGGATGATCCGCTGACGGTCCTCGACGGCGCGCACAATCCCGCGGCGGTGCGAGCGCTCGTGCAGTCGCTCGGGGAGATCGTCGGCGATCGGCCGTTGGCGATCGTGCTGGGGGTGCTCGAGGACAAGGACGCCGTCGGCATGCTCGCGCCGCTGCTCGAGGTGTGCGAGCGAGCCTGGTTCACGGCGCCGCGCAGCGATCGCGCGCTCTCGCCGGCAACGCTGCAGTCGCTCGCGCGCCAGCTGGGCTTCGAGCGGGTGGCTTGCCAGCCGCGCGCCGATCGCGCCCTGTCGGACGCGCAGCGCTGGGCTCGCGAGCGCGGCGGGGCGGTGCTCGTCACCGGCTCTGTCTACCTGGTCGGCGAGCTGCTCGCCCTGCTCGACGATCCCGACGTGGCGCTCCAGACGCGAGCGGGCCGGCGAAGGGCGGCGAGATGAACGACGACGGTCCCTCCGTGCTCACGATGATCGGTGCGGTGGCGTTGATCGTGGCGCTCGTGATCCTGGTGTTCTTCGCGGCCGGTTACGGCTTTGGCCGCCTATTTCTCTAAACTCGGCCGGCCGATGCTCACCTTCGCATACTTCGGGATCGAAAGCAGCGGATTGAACCTTGTCGTCGACCTGCTGATCCTGTTCATCGCGGTCCTGTACCTGTCGCTGATCTACTGGACGTACTCGGACGCGCGCCGGCGGATCCTCGATCCGATGCTCGTCGCCTGCGCGACCGCGGCCTCGCTGTTCCCCTTCGTGGGGACGATCGTCTACATGATCCTGCGCCCGCCCGAGTACCTGGAGGACGTGCACGAGCGAGAGCTGGAGATGCAGGCGGCCGAGGCGCGCCTGCACGAGCTCGACCACTCGCTCTGCCCCCACTGCGACTACCGCGTAGAGCGCGACTTCGTCCGCTGTCCGAGCTGCCTGCGCAAGCTGAAGGAGCGCTGCGTGAGCTGCTCGCGGCCGTTGGATCAGGCGTGGACGATCTGCCCATACTGCGAGACGGAGGTCTCCAGTCCATCCGCCGCCCGCCGCACGCGCCGCCGCACGGCCTCGCCCGACGCCGAGCAGGCGGAGATCGCGACGAGCGCCCCGGACTCGGAGGAGGGCCCGTCGGCGGCCGAGCGGCGGCGGGTCGACAACGGCGCCGTTGTCGAGCGGGATCCGAGCGCGTCCGAGCAGGACACGCGAGCGACCCCCGTGGCGGCCAGCGAGCCGGTCGGCCAGCAGGCCGGCACGCCCGCCGGCCGCTCTCGCGCGCGCTCGGCCAGCCGTCGCGCGCGGCCGAGCACGTAGAGCGGCCAGCCGTCCAATCCAGCAAAGGAATCCATGGACCGAACGTTGATCCTCGTAAAGCCCGACGCCTTTGCCCGTGGGCTCAGCGGCGAGATGATCGCCCGCTTCGAGCGCAAGGGGCTGAAGATCCTCGCGCTGCGCAGCATGAGGGTCAGCAGGGAGCTGGCCGAGCGCCACTACGCCGAGCACGCCGAGCGGCCCTTCTTCGGTGAGCTCGTCGACTTCATCACCTCGGGCTCGATCGTGGCGATGGTGCTGGAGGGCGTGGACGCGGTCCGGGCGGCGCGGCAGGTGATCGGCGCGACCCACCCCCTGGAGGCCACGACCGGGTCGATCCGCGGAGACTTCGCGATCGAGATGGGCCAGAACATGGTGCACGGCTCCGATTCGCCGGAGTCGGCGGCGCGCGAGTCGGCCCTGTTCTTCCCGGACCTCTAGCCCGCCGTTCCTGCGCCGCTGCAACTCGTCCTCGCCTCGCGCTCGCCGCAGCGGCGCGCACTGCTGGAGCGGCTGGGCGTCCCGTTCACGATCAGGTTCTCCGAGGTTCCCGAGCTCGAGCACGGTGAGAGCCCCGAGCGGGTGGCCGTCGAGAACGCGCTGCGCAAGGCCCGCGCGGCGGGCCGCCCGGGGGTGGCCGAGGCGGTGCTCGGCTGCGACACGATCGTGGTCCTCGACGGAGTTATCTACGGCAAGCCGCTCGACGCCAAGGAGGCCCGCGAGACGCTCGGGGCGCTGGGCGGACGGACGCACGAGGTCCTGAGCGGGTTGGCGCTGGTTCTCCCCGACGAAGAGCGAACGGCTGTGGCGCGGACCGAGGTCACGTTCCGCCCGATCGAGGGGGAGCTGCTCGACTGGTACGTCGGCACCGAGGAGTGGCGTGGACGCTCGGGTGGCTACGCGATCCAGGGCGCCGGCGCGCAGCTGGCGCTGGCGATGGATGGCGAGGAGGAGAACGTGGTCGGCCTGCCGCTGGGGACCCTGCTCGAGCTGTATCCCGAGCTGTCGAGTTATTGAGAGAGCCGCCTGCGGGGCGCATGTCGGCGCGCGCGCCGGCCCGCTCGGCGGGCCGCGAACTACGCCGTTTTTCCCTGCAAAAGCGCTGGCGCTGCTGTCGGCTGGGCGCTGACGTTCGCTACACTGCCCCACCGGGCACGCCCGACCGATCGGAGATCGGCAGCGCCGAGAACCGGCGCGCCGCAATGGAGCGGCGCGAGATCGAATCCGAGCGTACCCGCTTCTCTTTCTATGGGCATCTTCAGCTATCTGACGGGATTCGGTGGCCGCGACATGGCCGTCGACCTGGGAACCGCAAACACGCTCGTTTACGTGCGTGGGCGGGGCATCGTGCTGTCGGAGCCGAGCGTCGTGGCGATCGACTCGCGCAGTGGCGAGGTGCACGCGGTGGGGATCGAGGCCAAGCGCATGCTCGGCCGCACGCCCGGCACGATCCAGGCGATCAGGCCGCTGAAGGACGGCGTGATCGCCGACTTCGACGTGACGGAGGAGATGCTCAGGCACTTCATCCAGAAGGTCCACCAGAACCGCTGGGCGCACCCGCGCGTGGTCGTATGCGTGCCGTCCGGCGTGACCGGCGTGGAGAAGCGCGCGGTCGAGGAGGCCTGCCTGTCGGCCGGCGCGCGCACCGCCTACCTGATCGAGGAGCCGATGGCGGCGGCGATCGGCGCCGGCCTGCCCGTCGGCGAGCCGACGGGCTCGATGGTCGTGGACATCGGCGGAGGGACCTCCGAGGTGGCGGTCATCTCGCTCGGCGGGATCGTCGTCTCGCAGTCGATCCGCGTGGGCGGCGACGAGATGGACGAGGCGATCATCAACTACGCCAAGCGCGAGTACAAGCTGCTGATAGGCCAGCAGACCGCCGAGGAGCTGAAGCTCGAGATCGGCTCGGCCTGTCCGATGGCGGAGGAGCTGCAGGCCGAGATCCGCGGCCGCGACATGGTCGCCGGGCTGCCCAAGACGGTCGTGCTGACGAGCGAGGAGATCCGCCAGGCGCTCGAAGAGCCGCTCAACCAGATCATCGACGCGGTCAAGGAGACCCTTGACCGCACGCCTCCGGAGCTCGCCTCGGACATCATGGACCGCGGCATCATGCTGGCCGGCGGCGGCTCGCTGCTGCAGGGCCTCGACGAGCGCCTGCGCGAAGAGTCGCAGATGCCGGCGCATCTGGCCGAGTCGCCGCTGACGTGCGTGGCAGTCGGCTCGGGTCGGTCGCTGGAGGAGTTCGAGGCGATCCACCGCTCCAACCGCAGCTCGCGCAACCGCCAGCGCCGCAGGTGAGCCAGGTGCCCGTGACGGGCGCGTGCACCCGGGGGTACTCTTCGTCAGTGAACGCTTCGGAAGGTCGCTATTCGTGTATGACAAGACGGTCCGGCGTCGACGTGCGGTGCTCGCGCTGCTCGTCGTGCTCTCCCTGATACTGCTGACCGCCTACTTCGGCGAGGCTCACGGTGGCCGCCTGCATTCGGTGCAGCGTGGCTTTTTGACGGTTGTCTCGCCGATCCAGGACGGCG
>DATHGU010000212.1:0-14935 GCA_035317495.1 Solirubrobacteraceae bacterium | reverse complement strand
CTCGCCCGCCCGTCCGCATGATTCCGACGTTGCGGTCGTCGCGGTCGACTGCAACGGCGCCGATCTCGGTCCCGCCGAGGTAGCCGCCGGCGCGGCGATCGCCGCCGAGCAAGGCGCGCGGGTGATCCTGTTCGGTCCCGCCGGCGAGCTCGGCGAGCCACCCCCGGGCGTCGAGGTCGTCGACGCGCCGGTGTCGATCGCCAAGAACCGCGATCCGGCGAGCGCCGTGCACGCCCATCCGGACGCGTCGATCGTGCAGGCCGCGCGGGCGGTCGCGGGCGACCGGGCGCAGGCGCTCGTTTGCGCGGGCGGCACCGGCGCGGCGCTGGCCGCCGGGTTGTTCAACATTAAGCGCATCCGCGGGATCTATCGCCCGGCGCTTGCGATTCCGCTGCCCGTGCCCGGCCGACCGGTGACGCTCCTGGACGTGGGCGCGAACGCGGTCGTGCGGCGTGAGCATCTCGTGCAGTTCGCGTTCATGGGCGCCGCCCTCTCGAGCACCGTGCTGGGCGTCGAGCGGCCGCGCGTCGGGCTGCTGTCCAACGGCGAGGAGGAAGGACGCGGCAGCCCGCTCGTGCTCGAGGCGCACGCCGAGCTGGCGCAGCGGACGAGCGCGAGCATCGACGCGTTCGAGTTCGTCGGCAACGTAGAGGGCGGCGATGTGATGAGCGGGGTGGCCGACGTCGTCGTGACAGACGGCTTTACCGGCAACATCGCGCTGAAGCTGATGGAGGCCGTCTCGCAGACGATCCTCGCGTCGGTCCGCGACGCGGCCACGTCCTCCACGCGCGGGAAGCTCGGCGGCGCGCTCCTGCGGGGCGCGCTCGGAGGGTTCCGCGCGGAGATCGATCCGGAGCGGCAGGGCGGCGCCTACCTGCTCGGCCTGCGTCGGCTGGGCGTCGTCCCGCACGGACGTTTCTCGCGGACCGGCTTCGCCCAGGCGATCCTGCGCGCGGAGCGCGGCGCGCGCGAGGACATCGTCGGGCAGACCGAGCGGGCACTGGCGCGCGCGGGGGCACTCAGAGAGGCGCCCGTGTCCGCGTCGGGCGCTAGCCTGCGCGACATCGAATGAGACGTTCACCTTCGCCCACGACGACGCGGCGCGCGCACGCGGACGGGACGAGACCGCTTGCCCGCGCGCGGTGCGGGCGATGAGCGCCATGCCGCGCGAGCAGGTCTTCGCGCTGATCCAGTCCCACCTGGCCGACGAACTCGACGTCGAGCCGGCGCGGATCGGCGAGGGGACTCGCTTCAAGGAGGACCTCGAGGCGGATTCGCTCGACCTCTACACGCTCGTGCAGGAGCTCGAGGACACCTACGGCGTGAGCATGACCGACGAGCAGGCGGCGCAGATCCTCACGGTGGGTCAGGCGGTGGACTTCGTTCTGGCCCACGACGACGGGGCGGCGAATGGGCGGACATGAAGCTGCTCGGAGAGCTGCTCGAGGAGTTGCCCGAGGATCTCGCGCGCCAGGTCTTTACGCACGCCTCCTGGAGCGAGCGGCGCAGCGACTCCTACGCGCGGCTGGCGTTCCTCGGCGACAGCGTGCTGGCGTTGGCCGTCACCACGCATCTGTACCCGCGGCTGGAGGCCGAGCGCTTCGGCGCGGGGCGGCTCACGAAGATCCGCGCGCAGGCGGTATCCGGGGTCTCGTGCCGGGCGGTAGCCGAACGCCTGGCTCTGCCCGAGCGGCTGCGCGCGGCGGCGCCGGCCGGCGTGCAGGGCAGCGCAGCGGCGCTGGTCGAGACCGAGCGGGTGCTGGCCTCGGTGATCGAGGCGGTGATCGGCGCCTGCTACCTGAACGCCGGCTACACGCGGACTGCCGAGGCGGTCGTCGAGGCCTTCGGCCCGGAGATCGGGCAGGCGCTCGAGCATCCAGTGGACTTCAAGTCGGCGCTCCAGGAGCTGCTCGCCCGGCGCGGCGAGGAGGTTGCATACACGGTGACGAGCGAGGAGGGCCCGCCGCACGAGCGCACCTACACCGTGGCGGCGCGCCTGGAGGGTCGCGAGCTGGGCAGCGGGCACGGCCGGAGCAAGAAGCACGCCGAGCAGGAGGCCGCCCGCGAGGCCGTCGAGAAACTGGAGGGATAAGCCAGCGATGCGCCTGAAGTCGCTCACGCTGAAGGGCTTCAAGTCATTCCCCGACAGCACCCGCCTGGACTTCGGCCCGGGCGTGAGCGTGGTCGTCGGGCCGAACGGCTCGGGCAAGTCCAATGTGACGGACGCGGTGCTGTGGGCGATGGGCGAGCAGTCGCCGCTCGCGGTCCGGGGCCAGTCGATGCAGGACGTGATCTTCGGCGGCGGACGCGGCGTGCAGGCGCGCAGCCTGGCGGAGGTCGAGATCGTGCTCGACAACTCCGACGGGACGGTCGACCTGCCGCTCAGCGAGATATCGATCGTGAGGCGCCTGGACCGCACAGGCGATGGCGGCTACCGCCTGAACGGGGCGCGCTGCCGGCTGACGGACGTGATCGAGGTGCTCTCCGACACGGGCCTCGGCAAGGAGACGCACTCGGTGATCTCACAGGGGCGCGTCGAGGCGATCGTCACGTCCAAGCCGCGCGACCGCCGGCTGCTGATCGAGGAGGCGGCCGGCCTCGGCAAGCACCGCAAGCGCCGCCGGCGAGCACAGCTGAAGCTCGAGCGCACGCAGGAGAACCTCGATCGCGCGCTCGACGTCGAGCGCGAGGCGCGCACGAGGTTGCGGCCGCTCAAGCGCCAGGCAGAGGCGGCTGAGCTGCACGAGCGCCTGGAGCGCCAAGTGCTGCAGTCTCGGCTGGAGCTGACCCGTGACTCCTCGCGCAGGCGCGCATCCGAGCTGCTCGCGGCCGAGACGGAGGTCGCCGCCGCGCGCGCCGCGCGCAGCGAGCTCGACTCCAGCTTGCAGGCGGTGGTCGACCGCCGGGCGCGCGCCGAGAGCGCGCTGGCAGAGCGAGCCGAGCGCCACGACGCCCTCGCCCGCCGCGTCTACGACGCGCGCTCCGCGGGCGAGCGAATGACGCTCCGCGCCGAGCAGGCGGCCGCCAGCTCCGAAGCGCTGGCCGATCGCATCGCACGGGTCGAGTCGGACCTGGCGGAGATCGGCGAGCAGGCGCCGGGCGACGCGCGCGAGCAGGCGGGCGAGACCCCCGCGGCGGGCGGCGGAGAACAGCGGATCGCGGCGCTCGAGAGGGAGCTGGCCGAGCTCGAGGCAAGTCGCGCCGAGGAGCTCGAACGCGAGCTCGGTGGACTGGTCGGCGAGGGCGAGCAGCAGGCCGCGCGGGTGAACGAGCTCGAGCAGGAGCTGATCGCCGCCCAGCAGTCGCGGGCGCGCGCCGAGGCGCTCGTCGAGCAGGCGCGCGAGGGGAGCGTGTGGTCGGCCACGTGGCAAGAGGTGCGGCGCGTGATCGAGGAGGGCGTCAAGCGCGTCGTGGCGCAACCCGACGAGCAGCGACGGCTCGCCGAGGCGGGCGAGGTGGCGGCTCGCGCCGAGCACGTCGCACGAGGCGTCGTCGAGTACGCGCTGAAGGGCGTACGCGCGGCCGAGGAGGTTCGGGAGCGGGCCGAGGCGGCGCTGCGCGAGGCCGAGCGAAGCTGTGCCGAGGCCCGCGAGCAGCAGCGCCGCACGCAGTGGCTGATCGAGCAGCGCCGCGCGGCTCCGCAGCAGGGGCCACTGGCGGTGCGCAGGGTGCAGCTGCAGGGCGAGCTGGAGGCCGAGCGCCGCCAGGCCGCGCAGCTCGCGCGCGAGCGGTCCCAGCGTCTCGAGCGCGTGCACAGGCTGCGCGCCCGCCACGCGGCCGACTCCGCGCTGGTGCCGCTCGCCGAGCGGCTGCTCGCGGCGCTGCAGAGCGCGGGGCAGCGCGTCGAGCAGTCGGTCGAGCGGCTCCAGGACGAGCTCGCAGGCGATCGCGCCGCGGGCGAGCAGATGACCGCCGAGCTGCGTGCGTGCGCCGGGGAGGAGGCGGAGATTCAGGCACAGCTGCGCGGCGCGGGAGAGCTGGTGACGGCGGCCGAGGTGGCGGCCCAGCGATTGCGCGACCAGCTGGGCGAGGCCGAGCAGGAGCTGCAGGGCATCGCCGACCGGCTGGGGCTGGAGCTTTCAGAGGTCCAGGCGGAAGCGGCCGACGAGCTGGATGAGGAGCAGGCGCAGGCGCTGCACTCGCGCGTAGCGCGACTCACCCGCCGTCGCGAGCAGCTCGGTCCGGTCAACCCGCTGGCCAAGCAGGAGTACTCCGAGGCGGTCGCGCACGTCGAGGAGATGGAGGGCCGGCGCGGCGACCTGGAGACGGCGCTGCGCGAGCTGCGCGCGATCATCCGCGACACCGACCGCCAGATCCAGGAGACCTTCCAGCAGACCTTCGAGGCGGCCGCGCGCAACTTCGAAGAGCTCGTCGGCGATGTCTTTCCGGGCGGCGCGGGGCGGCTGCGGCTCGTCAGAGAAGAGCAGCCCCCGCGCGCGGTGCTCGGCGGGCAGCCGCTGAGCGAGAAGCGCACCGGGCCTTCGCAAGCGCGGGTGGTCGGAGGCGCCGCGACTCAGGCCCCCGACGACGTGGACGCGGACGCAGCCGACGCGGCTGCCGAGCAGGAGGCCCAGATCGAGGAGCGCAGCGATGAGGAGCTTCTGGGCGTGGAGATCGAGATCACCCCCGCCGGCAAGTCGACCAAGCGCCTGTCGCTGCTGTCGGGAGGGGAGAAGTCGATGACGGCGCTCGCCTTCCTGTTTGCCGTGTTCCTCGCGCGTCCATGCCCCTTCTACATCCTCGACGAGGTCGAGGCCGCGCTCGACGACCTGAACCTCGATCGCTTTCTCGCGCTTCTGCGCCGCTACGCCGACCGGGCTCAGTTCATCGTGATCACCCATCAGAAGCGCACGATGGAGGCGGCCGACTGGCTGTATGGCGTGTCGATGGGCGGCGACGGGGTCTCCAAGGTCATCTCCAGGCGCCTGCCGGCGGCCGAGGCGCACGCGTCGGAGGTCGCCGAGGTCGCCTGATATCTTCGCTCGCCCCGTGGCGCACGACTGGAGCGATCTGTTCATCGTCGGAGAGCGCGACGGTTCGTCCGACCCCGGTAGGGGGGACAGCGAGGAAAGCGAGAGCGTCTCGGACTCGAGTCCTGCCAAGCGCGGCGGGCTGTTCAGGCGGCTGCGCGAGAGCATGGCGAAGACCCGCCAGGCGCTCGGCTCGGAGATTCAGTCGACGCTGTTCGGCGTGCTTGACGAGCACACCTGGGAACGTCTGGAGGAGGCGCTGATCATGGCCGACGTAGGCGCCGCGACGACCGCATCGGTCGTCTCAGCGCTCGAGACGGAGGCCGGCGAGGGGCGCCTCGAGGGCGGCGAGGCGCTCAGCGAGCGGCTGATCGAGTTGCTGGCGGAGACGACGCGCGTCG
Organism: Solirubrobacteraceae bacterium; assembly: GCA_035317495.1. Taxonomy (GTDB): domain Bacteria; phylum Actinomycetota; class Thermoleophilia; order Solirubrobacterales; family Solirubrobacteraceae; genus Palsa-744. The sequence continues at coordinate 9,564 of DATHGU010000212.1, read as the reverse complement.
GCGATGGGCGCATCGACATCCGCAGCCGCCCGACGGTGATCATGGCGGTGGGGGTCAACGGGACGGGTAAGACGACGACAATAGGCAAGCTCGCGTGGCACCTGCGGCACGAGCTCGGTCGCACCGTCGTGCTCGGCGCGGCGGACACGTTCCGCGCCGCCGCCCGCGAGCAGCTGGAAGGCTGGGCGCAGCGAGCCGACTGCGAGATCGTGACCGGCGTCGCCGGCTCGGACCCGGGGGCGGTCGCCTTCGAGGCGATCGCGCAGGCGCGCGCCAAGGACGTGGACGTGGTGATCGTCGACACGGCCGGGCGCCTGCACACGCAGGACGACTTGATGGGCGAGCTGGCGAAGGTGCGCAGGGTGATCGAGCGGCAGCTCGAGGGCGCGCCGCACGAGACGCTGCTGACGCTCGACGCGACGACCGGTCAGAACGGGCTGCGCCAAGCCAAGCTGTTCGCCGAGGCCGCGCACGTCAGCGGCGTGGTGCTGACGAAGCTCGACGGGACCGCGCGCGGCGGGATCGCGCTGGCGATCGCGCGCGAGCTGGGCCTGCCGGTCAAGCTGATCGGGGTGGGCGAGTCGGTCGAGGACCTGCGCCCGTTCGACTCCGAGGAGTTCGCGCGAGCGCTGATCGCGCGGTGATAACCCGCGCCGCGCGGCTTGCGGACGGATAACCTGGAGCTATGGACGCATGGATCATCTGGCTGGTTGCGGCGTGCGTCCTTGGCGTGGGGGAGATGCATCAGGGCGGCTTCTATCTGGCGCCGTTCGCGGCCGGGGCGGCCCTGGCGGCGATCGTGAGCCTGATCGGCGTCAGCGCGCTGCTCTCGGGGGTCGTGTTCATCGCCTCCTCCGCGATCGTCTTCGGGACGCTGCGTCCGGTCGCCCGCCGCCATCAGCGCCTGCCACCGTCGATCCGCACCGGCGCGGCCGCGCTGGTCGGACGCCCGGCGCTCGTGCTCGAGCGGATCGCCAACGCCGAGGGCGTTGGCTGCGTGAAGATCGACGGAGGCGAGGTGTGGACGGCCCGCAGCTACGACGAACACGAGGTGATCGACGCGGGCGAGCGCGTCGAGGTTGTCGAGATCCGGGGCGCTACCGCGCTCGTGATGCACTAGAAAGGAACGCTCCATGGTCGCTCTCATCGTCATCGTGGTCGTGGTCGTGTTCGCGCTGGTCGTGGCCGCGCGCACGATCCGCGTCATTCCGCAGGCACGGGCGGGAGTGGTGGAGCGGCTCGGCCGCTACAGCCGCACGCTCGAGCCGGGGCTGACGATCGTCACGCCGTTCATCGATCGCGTGAAGCCGCTCGTCGACCTGCGCGAGCAGGTCGTCAACTTCTCGCCGCAGTCGGTGATCACCGAAGACAACGTGGTCGTGGGCATCGAGACGGTTCTGTACTTCACGATCACCGATCCGCGCTCGGCCACCTATGAAATCGCCAACCCGCTGCAGGCGATCGAGCAGCTGACGGTCACCACGCTGCGCAACGTGATCGGCGGGCTGACGCTCGAGGCGACGTTGACGGCGCGCGAGAACGTCAACACCGAGCTGCGCGTGGTGCTCGACGAGGCGACCGGCAAGTGGGGCATCAGGATCAACCGCGTGGAGATCAAGTCGGTCGACCCGCCGCCGGACATCCGCAGCGCGATGGAGAAGCAGATGCGCGCGGAGCGCGACCGCCGCGCGGCGATCCTCACGGCCGAAGGCGAGAAGCAGTCGCAGATCCTCACCGCCGAGGGCGCCAAGCAGGCGGCCGTCCTGACCGCCGAAGGCGCCCAGCAGGCGGCGGTGCTCGACGCCGAGGGCGAGCGCCAGGCGGCGATCCTGCGCGCGGAGGGCGAAGCGAAGGCGATCGACACCGTGTTCAGCGCGATCCACGAGGGCAAACCGGATCGCGAGCTGCTCAGCTACGAATACCTGCAGATGCTGCCACAGCTCGCCGAAGGCGACTCCAACAAGGTGTTCGTGGTGCCGTCGGAGTTCGCGCAGGCGTTCGGCGGGATCGGCGAGGCGCTCGCGCGGGGCGCGGCCGCGCCGGGAGCGCCGCCGCGTCGGCCACCCGCCGCGGGGCCGCCCGCCGCTCCCGAGCGCTGAGAGGCCCCGATGTTCGACTCGCTCGCCGAGAAGCTGCAGGGCACGCTCTCCGACGTGCGCAACCGCGGCACGCTCACCGAGCAGGACATCGACGCGGCGATGCGCGAGATCCGCTTGGCGCTGCTCGAGGCGGACGTCAACTTCAAGGTCGTGCGGGAGTTCAGCGCGCGGCTGAAGGAGCGCTGCCTGGGGGCCGACGTGATCGGCGGGCTGAACCCGGGCCAGCAGGTGGTGAAGATCATCGGGGAGCAGCTGACAGGGCTGATGGGCGGGGCATCCGCCGGGCTGAGCTTCTCGCCGCGTCCGCCCACGGTGATCCTGATGGCCGGCCTGCAGGGCTCGGGCAAGACGACTGCCACCGCGAAGCTCGCGAGGTACCTGCGCGAGGAGCACTCCTCGACGGTCGCGGTCGCGGCCTGCGACGTTTACCGCCCGGCGGCCGTCGAGCAGCTCGTGAAGGTCGCCGCGCAGGCCGGCGCGGAGACCTACGAGCAGGGCACGGACCGCGATCCCGTGGAGATCGCCGCGTGGGCGCTGGAGCGCGCCCGAGAGGACGGCAAGGACGTCCTGATAGTCGACACGAGCGGCCGCCTGCACGTCGACGAGGAGTTGATGGACGAGCTCGTGCGGATCCGCGAGGCGGTCAAGCCGCACAACGTGCTGCTGGTCGTCGACGCGATGACCGGCCAGGACGCCGTGAACGTCGCCGAGCAGTTCGCGGAAGCGGTGAAGTTCGACGGCGTGGTGATGACGAAGCTCGACGGGGACGCCCGCGGCGGCGCGGCGCTGTCGATCAAGGCGGTCACCGACAAGCCGATCCTGTTCGCCTCCACGGGCGAGAAGCTCACGCAGTTCGAGCGATTCCATCCCGACCGCATGGCCCAGCGGATCCTCGGGATGGGCGACGTGATGAGCCTGATCGAGCAGGCCGAGCGCCAGTTCGATCAGGACGACGCGGTCGAGCTCGAGCGTAAGCTGCGCCGCAACGAGTTCGACCTCGACGACTTCCTCGGCCAGCTGCGCTCGATCCGCAAAATGGGCCCGCTGACCAATCTCCTGGGCATGATCCCCGGGCTCGCCGGCGCGCAGCTGCAGAACATGAAGGTGGACGAGCGCGAGCTCGATCGAATCCAGGCGATCATCACCTCGATGACGCCCGAGGAGCGACGCCGGCCGGAGCTGATCAAAGGGTCGCGGCGGCTGCGGATCGCGCGCGGCTCGGGTACGAGCGTGCAGCATGTCAGCCGCCTGATCAAGCAGTTCGGCCAGACGCGCAAGGTGATGCGCCAGGTCGGCCGCGGCAAGATGCCCGACATCGGCGCGCTGATGCGCGGCGGCGGTTGAGCGCCGGGCCTCGACCGTGCGCACCGTCTAAGCTCTGTGCGCAGCACCAGGCATCCAGCAGAGAGGAACACGTGGCGGTTAGGTTGAGGCTCACACGGGTCGGCGGCAAGAAGGACCCGATTTGGCGCGTCGTCGTCGCCGATCAGCGCTCGCCGCGCGACGGCCGCGTGATCGAGACGATCGGTCACTACAACGCGCAGACCAACCCCTCGACGATCGTGCTGGACGAGGAGCGCGCTCGCAGCTGGCTGGCGCGCGGGGCGCAGCCCTCAGCCACGGTGCGCAAGCTGTTGCGCATCCAGGGGATCGAGGCTCGCGGCAGCTAGCGCCCCCGGCGGGCTAGCGCCCCCGGCGGGCACTCGAGTTGCCTCGCGACTCCGAGCATGACCGATCAGCGACCATCCAGCGACAGCGCCTCGAGCGAGGTCCCCAGGCGCCTGCTCGAGTATCTCGCCGAAGGCCTGGTCGACGAGCCCGAAGAGGTGTCCGTCGAGCAGTTCGACGGCGACAACGGGACGATCGTGCTCGAGCTGTGCGTCGGGGCCGATGACTACGGCAAGGTGATCGGACGTGGCGGACGCACCGCACACGCCCTGCGCACGGTTGTGAAAGCCGCGGCCACCGGCGAGGGCTGCCACGTGCTCGTCGACATCGTCGATTGAGCGCTCGCGGGACGATCGCCGATTCCTCGGGGCTGGAGAGCGGTTCACCGTGAGCGGCCAGGAGCCGGATCTGCAGGCGGGCCGCGTCGGCCGCGCGCACGGCCTGGACGGCAGCTTCTATGTGACCCGACCGGTGGCGAGGCTGCTGACGATCGGTGCGCGTCTGACGGTCGCCGGGCGGAGCGCCGCGGTCGTGCGTCGCTCGGGGACCGACGCGCGCCCGATCGTGCGCCTGGAGGGCGTCGAGGATCGCGACGCGGCGGAGGCCCTGCGCGGGATGGTGCTGAGCGTGGACGAGGCGCACGCGCCCGCGCTCGGCGAGGGCGAGTGGTGGGCGCACGAGCTGGAGGGTTGCGAGGTGCTCGACGACGGGCATCGGGTGGGGACCGTCGGGCGGCTGATCGAGCTGCCGTCCTGCGAGGCGCTCGAGGTGGTGCGCGAGCACGGCGGGGATCCGCTGCTCGTGCCGATGGTCAAAGACGCGATCCGTAGCGTGGACGCCGCCGGTCGGCGAATCGAGGTCGATGGGGAGTTCCTGGGCCTCTCCGAGCGCCCGCCCGCCGGTGGGGAGCCGCTCGCGCCAAGCTCCGAGCGCCCCGAGGATCGCCGTGGAGATTGACGTCTTCACGCTGTTTCCGGAGTGGTTTGGCTGGTTTCGCTCCCAGCGCCACGTGGGCAACGCGCTCGCCGGCGGTTCGCGCCTGGAGTGCGTGAACTTCCGCGATCACACGACGCTCAGCGGAGGGCAGGTGGACGATATGCCGTTCGGCGGCGGGGCTGGGATGGTGCTGCGCGTCGACGTCGTCGAACGCGCGCTGCGCGCTCGCTATGAGATCGACCCCCTCGAGTTGCGCCAGGAGCGGCGGGTGATCGCGCTGGCGCCGGGCGGGCGGGTGCTCGACGAGCGGCTCGTCGACGAGCTCACGGCCGAGCCGGCGCTGACGCTGCTGTGCGGCCGGTACGAGGGCTTCGACGAGCGCATCATCGAGCACTTCTGCAGCGACGTGCTGTCGGTCGGGCGCTACGTCCTCTCGGGCGGCGAGCTCGCGGCGATGATCGTGTGTGACGCCGTGCTGCGCAAGCTGCCGGGCGCGTTGGGCGACGACCGCTCAGCGGTCGAGGAGTCCTTCAGCGCGGCGCTGGGAGGGGACCCGGAGTATCCCCATTACACGCGGCCTGCCGAGCACCGCGGGTGGCCCGTCCCGGAGGTCCTGCTCTCCGGGCACCATGCGCGAATCGAGCAGTGGCGGCGCGAGCGCAGCCGCGAGCGCGGCGCGCTCGCGAGGGACGCCGCTCGATCTTCGCGCCCGCCCGCCGAGTGACGCTGCGCTCGATCCCCGTCCGCTACCATTCCAGGCCGCGCCGGCCGGGAGCCCGCGTTTGAGGATCCACCCCGGTCGCGAGGGCGCCCCTCCTTCACCGTCATGAGCAGCGTCATCGAAACCATCGAGCGCGCGCAGCTGCGCCGCGTTCCCAACTTTTCGCCGGGCGACCGCGTTAAGGTGCATTTCCAGGTCATCGAGGGCTCTCGCCGACGCGTTCAGATCTTCGAGGGCGTCGTGATCAAGCGCCAGGGACACGGAACACGTGAGACGTTCACGGTGCGCAAGCAGTCCTTCGGGGTCGGCGTGGAGCGCATGTTCCCGGTTCACTCGCCGAAGATCGAGCGCATCGAGCTGGCCGCCCGTGGCGACGTGCGGCGCGCGAAGCTCTACTACCTCCGCGATCGCGTCGGCAAGCGCGCGCGCGTTCGCGAGCGCCGCTACATCGGTCCGGAGGAGACCGTCGAGCCGGGCCTGATGCACGAGCCGGAGGGGGCGACGGACGCCGACGGGCTGACCGCCGAGGAGACGGTCCTCGAGCAGGCGAGCACTTCGGAGGGGTCCAAGGCGCCGGGCGAGCGGGGCGACGGCGAGCCGCCGGCGGCCCAGGGCGGGGACTCCGGCGAGCAGGACGCAACGGCGCCGGAGGCGGCCGGCGAGCCGGCGGCCGACACCGAGCCGCCGCCCGACACCGAGCCGGCGGCCGACACGGAGCCCGAGCCGGACACCGAGCCGGCGGCGCTCGCGCAGGACGCCGCCGACGCCGGGCCGCAGGCTTCGGACGAACCCGCGGCGGGCGTCACGGACCCCCCTCTTGACGCCGGTGCAGACGAGGGAGACGTCGGCGGCGACGAGCCGAAGTGAAACTCGGCGCCAAACGGTCGAAATCGACCGTCAGCTCGATCGTCGAGCTAGTCGTGATCATCCTCGTGGCGCTCGGCCTGGCGCTCGCTATCCAGGCGTGGATCGTCAAGCCATACCGCATCCCCAGCGGCTCGATGGAGCCGACCTTGGCGATCGGCCAACGCGTGCTGGTCAATCGCATCGGCATGCACTTCGGCAAGCCGCACGTCGGCGAGATCGCCGTGTTCCATCCCCCCAAGGACGCCCAGCAGGAGGTCTGCGGCCCGACGCCGCACATGATCAAGGTCGGCGCGTCCGCTTGCTCGGAACCCGAGCGCGCGAAATCGGGCGTGAACTTCATCAAGCGGATCGTCGCCGGACCCGGAGACACGATCCGGATCGTCGAAGGGCATGTGATTCGCAACGGAAAGCGCGAGCCGGACTCCTACATCCGGCCGTGCCCCGGCGTGTCGGAGTGCAACTTCCCGATACCGATCAAGATTCCCGCCGATCATTGGTTCATGATGGGCGACAATCGTGGCGAATCCGACGACAGCCGGTTCTGGGGACCTGTCCCCACGGGATGGATCATCGGCGGAGCCTTCGCCACCTACTGGCCGCCGGACAAGATCGGCATCCTCTGAGCCGGTAGAAGGCGTGGACGCGGCGGACGACGTGGTCGCAGTGCGCGCCGCCGGCGCCACGTCGCGCCGCACCGGCAGCTCCGCCCGCGCCAGGCGTCGAGCGCGCCGCGACGGCAGCGGACGGCGGCTGTTCGCCTTCGACCGCCGGCTCGGCGTACCGCTGGTCGCCGGCGCCGACGAGGCCGGGAGAGGCTGCTTGGCCGGCCCGCTGGTCGCCGCGGGGGTGCTGTTCGACTACGACGCGCTGACCACTCGTGAGCTGCGCGCGCTGAGTGCGCTGAACGACTCCAAGCAGCACAGCGGCCAAGCGCGCGAGGAGCTCTTTCCGCTCGTGCTGCGCAGCGCCGCGCGCGTGGTAGTCGTCTCGCGCTGCGTGCGCGGGATCGACGCGCGCGGCCTGCACAAGACGAACCTCGCCGCGCTGCGCGATGCGATGCGGGCCGTGACGCGCGATGTGCCCGGTGAGGTGCTGTGCCTGCTCGACGGCTTCTCGGTCCCTCAGTTCGAGCGCCCGCAGCGCGCGATCATCGACGGCGACGCCACGAGCGCGGCGATCGCCGCCGCCTCGATCGTCGCCAAGGTGACGCGCGACCGCTACATGCGCCAAGCCGACATCGAGCACCCCGGCTGGAGCTTCGCCGAGCACGTCGGCTACTCGACGCCCGAGCATCGCCAGGCGATTCTCCGCCAGGGTGTCTCGCCGCTGCACCGCATGTCCTTTCAGTCGCTCGCCTACCAGCAGCTCGCGCTGTAGGGCCCGCGGCCCGTGCCCACGGCGCACGGCCCGGCGCGCGAGCGGTTGGTCCGGCGCGGCGCAGCCGGCTCGGCCTCTCACCAGGCCGCCTCGACGTGTTCGAGCGCCCGCAGCCTGCCGCGCGTGTCGATCGCCACGCCGATCGCGTCGAAGCGGATCGTGCGTACCACGGGCCGCCGCGCGCCCGCTTCGCGCAGCCAGGCGGCCGCGAGGCGTCGTAGCCGCGCGCGTTGGCGTGCGCCGAGACCGAGCAGCGGCTGCTGGTCGGGACGGATGCCCGGCTGCCGACCGCCGATCCGTCGAGTCTTGACCTCCGCAAAAACCAGCGTGCGTCCGTCATATGCGATCAGGTCGATCTCGCCGTGGCGCGTGCGCACGTTGCGCGCGAGCAGCTGGTAGCCGAGCCGGCGAAGGTGCTCGGCGGCGAGCGCCTCGCCCGACGCGCCGAGAGCACGCCTCGCCTCACGGGGCGCGTTCGTCGGGCGTCGGACGTCGAGTTGGGTCGCGGCTTTGGGGGTGCGCATCTGGATCGAGGCTACGGCTCGGTTGTGACGGCACTCGTTGGGCTGAATGCGGGAACGGTTCCGGAGAGTCGTACTCCCGGCAAATATCGGGTAGGTCGCTCAAGCTTCGCTGGAGAGCTGTCGAGAGGATCGCGAGCCGGCGCGGAGCTGCGCGTGCGGCGCCGTCGATATGAGCACCAACGGCACATTCTCCTGGGGGGCTGAAAGCCTCAGCCGCGGGGGCCGACGCCGCCGCGAGAGGAACGTCTCGCGGCGCGGCTCGCTGCTCGGATCGCGTGCTGCGGCCGTCTTCATCGACGGGCTCGTGCTGCTCGTGCCGGTGCTCGCGATCGCCTATTTGCTGTCGATCGTGTTCCCGCATCACGGCTTCTTCCGCTCGCATTCGGAATCGGGCAGCTCGACGTCGTTCGAGTTCCGGCTGGGCCTGCCGGGCGCGCTGCTCGTCTCGGCTCTCTCGCTGAGCTACTTCTTCCTGTGCGAGTGCTTGTTCGGCCAGACGATCGGCAAGCGGCGCATGGGTCTGTGCGTGCGCTCCTCCGCGGGCGGCGCGGCTGGCCTCAACGCGATCTCGGCGCGCACCGTCCTTCGCCTGGTCGACGGTCTGGGTTTGTACCTGCTCGGCGCCCTCGTCGCCATCCTCACCGGCGCTCGTCGCCGGCGGATCGGAGATTGGCTGGGAGGGACGGTCGTCGTGCGCGACGACGGAGGCCTCGAGGACCCGCCCCGGCATGAGCTGTGGCGGGTGCTTGCCTATCCGGTCAGCTGGGTGCTCGCGGTGATCGTGGCGACGTTCGCGCTCGGCCTCGGCGATGCCGTCGGCGCTGACGAACAAGCGCTGTCGCTGGTGCAGTCCTACGTGCGGGCCCGCGAGCACGGCGACGCTGCGCTCGCCTGCTCGATGCTCTCGCGCGAACAGCAGCGCGAGCTGGTGGCGCTCCAGACGAACGATTACCGCGCGGCCAGTGGTGCGCGCTGCCCCGCGTTCATTCTGCGCAGCGAGACCAACTCGCGCCTACTCAACCCAGCCCTCCCCGAACTGGTGGCGGGCCCGCTCACGGCCCGTTACAGCCCGCTCGGTGCGGTGCTGGTGAGCTCGGCGGATGTTCCCGACGTGGCGCTGCCGGCGATCTACGAAGGCGGCCGGTTGAAGCTCGACGTGCGCGCGCTGCAGCGAGTGGAGTTCGTGCGGGGATGCGTACAGGCGGGCCGGCTGAGCGCCGGGGAGTGCGGCTGCGCGTTCGCCGAGCTGCGTGAAGAGGGGCTGCTGGAGAGTGTGTTCACCGAGCGCGCCCAGGTGGCGATCCGCGAAAACCGGGCCCGCTGCACACGCGGCAGGGCCGGTTGAGGCCGAGAGCGAGGAGGCGGCCGCCTT
>DATHGU010000211.1:0-5983 GCA_035317495.1 Solirubrobacteraceae bacterium | reverse complement strand
CCGCCGATCGAGAGCCGGCCAGCGACGGGCGCCCTCGCGTGCAGTAGGCGCGGAGCGCCGCCACCGCCTGGCGCCCGACGGGCACGACGCGTTCCTTGGACCCCTTGCCGCGCGCGCACAGCATGCCCTCCTCCAGGTCGATGTCCGCGAGCTCTAGCCCGATCACCTCCGATACGCGCAGGCCGCACGCATACATGACCTCGAGCAGCGCGCGATCGCGCAGCGCAAGCGGCTCGCTTCCCTTCGGCTCGCGCAGCAGGCTCGCAACCTCCTCGCGCGAGAGCACGCGCGGCAGGCGCTGGGTCTTGCGAGGGCCGTGCAGGTTGGCGGTCGGATCGTGTTCGATCAGCCCCTCGCGGCGCAGATGACGGTAGAAGGAGCGCAGGCATGCCACCTTGCGCCCGAGTGTCGCCGCCGCCGCCGGCGGCCGCGCCGATACGCGGGCGACGCCATGGCCGCCGCCTGTGCCCGCGACTGCACCCCCACGGGCGTCCGCGTCCGTAGCCGTGGTGCGAGGCGCCTGCGCACCCGTCGTGCCCGCCAGCTCGGAGATGAAAGCCGCCAGGTCGCCGTGTTGCGCGGCCAGCACGCCGACCTCCCGCCGCTCGAGGAAGCGGCCGAGCTGCAGCAGATCGGAGCGATAGGCCTCGAGCGTGTTGCGCGACAGTCCCCGCTCGAGCTCGAGATACGCCAGGAAGTCGAGGATCAGCGACTCGATGCCGGCCCGCTCGGGCGCTATCGCGACTTGCGCCGTGCTCACCGCTTGAGCTTCGCCTCGCGCAGCGAGGCTCCTTGGCGGTGCAATCAGGCGTTCAGTCGCCGCGCCAGCCAGAACAGGCCGATCAACGTCTTTGCGTCCTCGCACTCGGCGATCGCGTCCTGCAGCCGATCGAGCGGCCAGGGGACGAGTTCGATGCGCTCGTTCTCCTCGCTGTGTGCGTGCGACTCGTACAGATCGGTGGCCGCGAACAGGTGCACACGCTCGTCGGTGATGCCCGCGCTGACGTAGTAGCTGAGGATCGCCTCCCATTCGCGCGCGCCCCGACCGATCTCCTCGGCGAGCTCCCGCTGGGCGGCCTGCTGGGGATCCTCGCCGGCGACGTCCAGGCGTCCAGCGGGGATCTCGAGCAGGCGCGGCTCGTTGACCGCCTCGCGCGGCTGGCGCTCCAGCCAAACGCACTGCGCGTCGTACGCGACGATCGCGACCGCACCCCGATGGCGCACGACCTCGCGCGAGACCTCCTCGCCGTCGGCGTGCCGAAAGCGCTCGACGCGCACCTCGACGATCCGCCCGCGGTAGACCGTCTCGCCGCCGAGCGGCGTGAATCCACCGAGCTCGGCGGACGCCCGCTTCTCGCGCGCGGCCTCGGTCCGAGCCGGCTCGTTCGACGGGCCCCCCTCGTCCGCCACGCGCCCCTCGTCCCGATCGGTCATGCCGCCGCGCCGGCGCCGCTCTCCCCGGTGCCGGAGTGGCCCATGCGCTGCTCCCCAGCATCGCGCTCGCCGGCGCCGCTCGCTCCGGCTCCGTCGCGTGCGCCGGGCCGCTCGCCGCCGCTGCGCTGCGCGATCAGCTCGGCCAGCGCGCTTCCACCGGCCAGCGCCGCGCCGAAGAACAGCGGGTCCTCGGTCAGCGTGCGTCCCATCGTCTGCGCCGACAGCCCGCAGGCGGCATACGCCGGCAGGTCGATGACGGCACGTCGCCAGTCGTGGCGGGTTATGCGCACCGGTCGCTCGACGTCGACCGACGGCGCTGGGCGATCTCCGATCGGTCGGCCTACAATCGGTCGGCCCTCGACCGCGCCGCTGGGCGCGGTGGCGCCGAACACCGCGCCGAGCCCGGCGCGCAGGTCGGCGCCGACGGGGGACCGCATGCCCGCGGGCAGCGCGACCGTGACCGGCTCCAGGAGCAGGTCGAGCACGGTCAGGGTGTGATGGGAGATTCCGCGGTGACGTGCGCGAGCGTCGGCCGCGGACATGCGCGCGACGAGCAGCGTGGGCGCTCCCAGAGCGAGCGCCGCGTGCGCCGAGTCGAGCGCCGACATCCCACCGTGCCCGAGCGGCGAGCTCGAGCCGACGATCCCCGGGCCGGGCCCGCAGATCGCCGCGTCCCAGCACAGCGCGCGCAGTCCGTGGTGCAGCGCACCCGCCGTCGTCATCGCCTCGCCCTCGCCGCCGAACGCGGCGCCGGCCGTCAGGTGCCCAGCCAAGAGGCCGCGCTCGCGCAGTTCGCCGACCGTCCGCGAGTGCCCGCCGGGCAGCGCCCCGCCCGCGGTCTGCACGTAGCCGAGCCGGCTCCCGGGAGCACCCTGCGCGAAGGCCCACGCGACTGCCGCGAGCTGGCCGTGCAGTCCGAGCACCGCGACCGGGCGCTCGACCGGCAGCTGCAGATGTTCGTCCTCGACGGGCCTGACCGTGTGCTGCAGGCTCGTGTAGTTGAGCTTCATCACATGCGCGTCCTGCGCGCCGGCGGCGGCCAAGCCGCGCGTGAGGTTCACGTGCACGATGTCGAAGCCTCCCGAGCCGAGACCCAGGTCGAGCGCCTGCACGTTGACGATCAGCTCATCGCCGACCTCGGCGTGGCCGACCAGCGCCACGTCGGCGATCGCCGCGCGACGCGCGCCCGGCGCCCCGGCCAGCTCCACGACGAGGCTCTGCTCGGGACCCGCCGCCGGCTCGGAGTCGACCACGATGGCGCGGCGCAGCTTCAGCATCGAAGCCCCAACCTAGCGCGCCGCGCCTGGCGAGGCGTCGGCCGCCGCATCGAGCAGCGCGAGTGCGACGTCGAGCATCTCCTCGAGCGCCGCGGCGCTCACGCGCTCGCCCGGCTCGTGGTTGCGCTCGGTGCCGTTCGCCATGTTCACTACCTGCAGGCCCTGTGCGATCAGCGCGTTGGCGTCGGAGGCCCCACCGCTCGCGATCGCGAGCGGCTCGTGGCCGCACGCCCGCAGGGCCGTCTCGGCGACCCGCACGACGGGCCTGCCGGACGGGAGGTGATATCCGGAGAACGTGCGCTGCACGCCGATGTCCACGTCGCACTCGCATTCGGGCAGGTTGGCAGCCTCGTGCATCCGATCTACGACCTCCGCCACGACCGCCTCGGCGCGCTCCTCGCGCAGGCTGCGCACCTCCGCGACGACCGAGCAGCGCTCGGGGACGACGTTCATGGCGGTCCCTCCCGCGATCGTGCCGACGTTCACGGTCGTCTGCTCGTCGAGCCGCCCCAGGTCCATCGAGGCGATCGCACGCGCGGCCGCGCGGATCGCGCTGCGCCCCTCCTCGGGGCGTATCCCGGCGTGCGCCGCGGCGCCGCGGAAGTCGGCCTCGATGCGAAAGTGCGTGGGCGAGTCGAGCACCAACTCACCGATCGGGGAGGCATGGTCGAAGACGTAGCCGAAGTCGCTGCGCAGCTGCGCGGCGTCGAAAGCGCGTGCTCCCGCGAGTGCCGTCTCCTCGCAGACGGTGAACAGCAGTTCGACGTCGAGTGGCACGCGCTCGCGACAGACGTGGCGCGCGAGCGCCAGCAGCACCGCCACGGCGGCCTTGTTGTCGGCGCCGAGCACGCCTTCGTTGGCGTTCTCCCAGACACCGTCCACGAGCACGGGCTCGACCGGCGCGAGCAGCGGGACCGTGTCGAGATGCGCGCACAGCAGCACGCACGGCGCTCCCTGCGACCGCGTGCCGGGGATGTGCGCAAGCAGGTTTCCGCAGTCCGATCCCGCCCGCTCGGCCGCACCGTCCTCCTCGACCTCGACTCCGAGCGCGCGAAGCTCGGCGATCACCCGCTCGCCGCAGGCCCGCTCGCTGCCCGACGGGCTCTCGATGCGGCACAGCTCGGCGAACGTGCCGTTCAGGAAACGCCGCTCGAGCGCGCCGACGCGCGACTGGGTGGCGGCGATCCTCACAGCACGTCAGCGCGACCCAGTCCCACGGACTCCGTCCCCCCGATCTCCGGTTCCTCGCGATCGCCCTCGCCGGCGCGCTCCAAGGAGGCGGCGATGAAGTCGCGAAACAGCGGAGCCGGGCGCTCCGGACGGGACTTGAACTCCGGGTGGAACTGCGAAGCCACGAAGAACGGATGATCGTCGAGCTCGATCGCCTCCACCAGGCGATCGTCGGGCGAGGTCCCCGACGTGCGAAGCCCCGCGGCCTCCAAGCGCTTGCGCAGCAGGTTGTTGACCTCGTAGCGGTGGCGGTGGCGCTCGTAGACGACGGCCTCGCCGTAGATCTCGCGCACTCTGGAGCCCTCGTGCAGCTTGATCGGGTCGGCGCCCAGGCGCATCGTCCCGCCGAGGTTCGCGACCTCCTTCTGCTCCGGCAGCAGGTCGATCACCGGGAAGGGCGTCTCCATGTCCATCTCGGTCGAGTTCGCGCCCTCCATGCCCGCCACGTGGCGTGCGAACTCGGCCACGGCGACGTGCATGCCCAGGCAGATGCCCAGGTAGGGAATGCGTTGCTCGCGGGCGATCCTCGCAGCCGCGATCTTGCCCTCGATCCCGCGTCCACCGAACCCCCCGGGGATCAGGATCCCGTCGGCGCGCTGCAGGCGCTCGAGCACCGCCTCGTCACCCTCGCCGCCCTCGATCCGCTCGGAGTCGATCCAGTCGATCTCGACGGTGCTGTCCTTCAGCGAGGCGGCGTGGCGCAGCGCCTCGGAGACGGACAGGTAGGCGTCCTCGAGCTGCACGTACTTGCCGACCAGCGCGATTCGCACGGTGTGGCCGCTCCCCGACCGCCCCGCGCGCTCGGATCGCTCGATCGACTCCTTCCAGCTCGACAGCTCGGGGTCGGGGGCCTGCATGGCGAAGTGCTCGAGGATGAAGTTGTCGACCCCTTGCTCGTGGAAGGTCAGCGGCACCTTGTAGATGTTGTCCACGTCGCGCGCGGAGACGATCGCCTCCATCGGCAGGCTCGCGAACAGCGCGATCTTCTTGCGGATCTCCGGCGAGAGCGAACCCTCCGAGCGGCACATGAGCATGTCGGGCGCGATGCCGATGCGCCGCAGCTCGTTGACCGAGTGCTGGGTGGGCTTGGTCTTCAGCTCGCCGGCGTGGCCGATGTAGGGCACGAGCGTCAGGTGGATGAACAGGCAGCGGCGGCGGCCGACGTCGACTGGAAACTGGCGGATCGCCTCGAGGAACGGCAACGACTCGATGTCGCCGACCGTGCCGCCGATCTCGGTGATCACGAAGTCGACGTCGCTGGACTCGGCGATCAGCGCGATCCGCTGCTTGATCTCGTCGGTGATGTGCGGAACGACCTGCACGGTGCCGCCCAGGTAGTCGCCGCGGCGCTCGCGGCGTATCACGGTGTCGTAGATGCCGCCGGCCGTCACGTTCGAGGCACGGCTCGTGTTGGCGTCGGTGAAGCGCTCGTAGTGGCCGAGGTCGAGGTCGGTCTCGGCGCCGTCCTCGGTGACGAACACCTCGCCGTGCTGATACGGGGACATCGTGCCCGGATCGACGTTGATGTAGGGGTCGAACTTCTGCAGGCCGACCGTCAGGCCTCGCGAGACGAGCAGGCGCCCGATCGATGACGCGGCGATCCCCTTGCCCAGCGACGAGACGACGCCACCGGTCACGAAGATGAAGCGGGTGTCGCTCGGGACCTGGGCGTGTCGGTCGGAGTATTGCGAGGTCATGCGGGCCTGCCCCAAGAGTCTAGTTGGCGCAGGCCCGGCGTCCGTTCGACAAACCCGGAAATTGAGCGAAGCTCTCCGTAGACCGTCAGCGCGCCGAGCAGCGCTAGCGCCACCAGCTGGCCCGTGCCGGACAGCGTCAGGACCAGCCACAGCCCTGCCAGCGCGCCGAGCAGGTTGGCGCCGGTGTCCCCCAGCATCGCCCGCTCGCGCAAGTCGTAGAAGCCGGCGACGAGCGCCGGGCCGGCGAACAGGCCGAGTGCCCACAGCGGCCGCGGATCACTCGAGCCGAGCCCCAGGCCGAGGCCGAGCAGGACGAAGGCCTTCGTCGAGCGGCCGGGACGCAGG
>DATHGU010000210.1:0-6124 GCA_035317495.1 Solirubrobacteraceae bacterium | reverse complement strand
ACCAACCAATCGATAACCCCAGCCCTGAGTGCCCAGCGCCTAAACGGCACATTCCCCGGCGACCTGGGGATCGAGCTAACCGAGATCACCGACGAGCACGTCCGCGGCCGCATGCTCGTCGACGAGCGCCACCTGCACCCGATGGGCTACGTACACGGCGGCGCCTGGGTCGCCTTCGCCGACACCGTCGCCGCCTGGGGCACGATGCGCCACCTGCCCGAGGGTCGCGGCTTCACCACCGTCGAGCTGAAGGTCAACGTGCTCGACTCAGCCGCCGACGGAGACGAGCTGACCGCGCTCGGCGAGCCGCTGCACGTCGGCTCGCGCACGCACGTCTGGCAGGTTCAGGTGTTCCGCGGCGACCGTCTGGCCGCCAACTTCATCTGCACGCAGATCGTGCTCTGAGCAGGGCTTACGCGTCGGGCCCGGAGGGCGCCGCGGACGGCACCGCGCTCGCGCCGGTCCTCGCTCACAGGCTCTCGAAGATCGCCGCCATGCCCTGCCCGCCGCCGATGCACATCGTCTCCAGGCCGTAGCGACCGCCACGCCGGCGCAGCTCGCGCAACAGCGTGGCGAGGATGCGCGCGCCGGTCGCCCCGACGGGGTGCCCCAGCGAGATGCCCGAGCCGTGCACGTTCACGCGCTCCAGCCCGTCGGGCAAGGCCCACTCGCCGAGCACGGCGAGCGCCTGCGAGGCGAACGCCTCGTTCAGCTCGATCAGATCCATGTCGGCGAGCGTCAGCCCGGCGCGCTGCAGCGCGCGCCGCGTCGCGGGGATCGGGCCAATGCCCATCGTCTCCGGCGCCACGCCGGCGACCGACCACGACACGAGTCGCGCCAACGGCTCGAGTCCCAGCTCGGCGGCCTTCTCGGGATGCGTGACCACGCACACCGCTGCGCCGTCGTTCTGGCCACTCGCGTTGCCGGCGGTGACGGTCGCCTGGGGATCGCTGCGCCCCAGTATCGGGCGCAGCGCCGCGAGCTTCTCCAGGGTCGTGTCCGTGCGTGGGTGCTCATCGCGATCGACGACTGTCTCCCCCGTGCGGTCTGCAACGCTCACCGGGACGATCTCCTGCGCGAACGTGCCGTCTTCTTGCGCGGCGACCGCCCGCCGATGCGAGCGCAGCGCCAGCTCGTCCTGCGCGGCGCGCGCGACGGCGAAGTCGCGGCGCACGTTCTCGGCCGTCTCGATCATCCCGCCGGGCACTTCGTGGTGCGCGCCGCCGGCCGTCACGCGCGGGCGCGCCAGGCGATCGCGCAGCTCGACGCTCGAGCCCTTCACGCCCCAGCGCATGCCCATCGCGTAGAACTCCGCCTGGCTCATGCTCTCCGCGCCGCCCGCGAGCACGAGATCGGCGACGCCCGTCTGCACCTCCATGCAGCCGAGCATCACCGCCTGCAGCCCCGAACCGCAGCGCCGGTCGAGCTGCGCCCCCGGCACCTCGATGCCGAGGCCCGCGTCGAGCGCGGCGACGCGACCGATCGCCGGCGCCTCGCCGTTCGGATAGCACTGGCCCAGCAGCACGTCGTCGATCTCGCCGGCCGGCAGCGAGGTGCGCCGCACGAGCTCGGCGATGACGGTCGCGGCGAGCGCCTGTGCCGGCACGTCGCGCAACACCCCACCGAAGCCCCCGACGGGCGTTCTCAGCGGCTCGCAGATGACGGCGTCGCGCACGGCCGGAGAGCCTACGGGGTTATGGAGCGACCGGGGGCCGAGACACTAGCCCCACGGTCGCCCTCTACCCGGATGACCTGTGGTCTTCCGTTCAAGGGACTCGGCAGCGGAGCGCCGGTGCTTTAGCTACGGCTTGCCGGCGCCCGCGAATTGGCGCTGCACGAGCGCGCTCGCGCGCTTGCCGAAGGCGGACAGCCGCTTCGCCTGCTCGGCCGGCGTGATCCGCTTGGCGCCGACCGCCGCCGCGAGCCGCTCGCGCTTGGCCGCGACGAGCGCATCGATCAGGCCGGCCTTCGACTTGCCGGAGGTCGCGTCGGCGAGGAGGGCCAGCGTCTTGCCGGCGCGCAGCTCGGCCCGCAGCTGCGCGGCCGTCATGCCGAGGTAGCCGGCAGCCACGGCGCCCACATGGCGCGGCCCGGCGAACAGCGACCGCAGGCGCGCGGCTCCGTTGACCGGCGTCGCCGCGCGAGCGCGGAGACCGACGCGGTTGACCTCTGCGCTCACGCGCTGCGGGAGCTTCGCGGCCGCCGCGGTGAGGCGCGAGCGCTTTGCCGCCACGAGGGTCTCGATCAGGCCAGCCGCCGACTTGCCGGAGGTCGCGTCGGCGACCTGCGCGAGCGTCTTGCCGGCATGCAGCTGGCCTACCAGCCGCGCGCTCGGGAGGCCCAGGTAGGTGGCGGCCGTGGCGAGGTCGTGCGCATGCCCGATGCGGCCGGCGCCGGCTGCGCGATCCGCCAGGCGCGCCTGGCGGACCTTGTTGCGGTCCTTGTGCGTGTTCTTCTGGCCGGTCGCCGAAACGGCGGCGAGCGCGCCGCCGGCGAGCAGCGCCAAGACAGCCGCTCCGGCGAATACCTTCTGTCGCAAGCTGCGCCGCACTCTCGGCATGTTTCCCTTCCTCCCTAAAGGCCTCACTCGGATGCACTAAATGGTACGTAAAAACAGGTCCCCCGCGGAGCAGCCCGGCGGTTCGATCGCCGCGCGCATGCTCCTGCCGGAGAACGCCCCGGAGTTCATCTACGGCGTGATCACGATCGGCGCCGTGATGGCCGCCGAGAGCGGGGCCCATGAGACGTATGCGGAGACGTTTGCCTCGGCGCTCGTCGCGACGATCCTGTATTGGCTGGCGCGCGCATACACCGATCTGCTCGGCCACCGCCTGGCGAGCGGCGAGCGGCTCCTCGCCCGAGCGCTCTGCCGCGAACTGCTCGCCGACTGGGCGATCGTCAGGGGGGCATCGCTGCCGCTGCTCGGGCTGGTGATCGCGTGGATCGCCGGAGCCGGGCAGGAAACGGGCGTGAGCGTCGCGCTCTACACGGCGGTCGCGACGATCGTCCTGTTCGAGCTCGTCGCGGGCGTCCGCTCGCGCTCGACGCCCCGCGAACTGCTCCTGCATACGGGCGTGGGCGTGGCGATGGGGCTGGCGATCCTCGCCATGAAGGGCATCCTGCGCTGATCGCGGCCCGCCCGGCGCCGCGCTGAGCAGCGCGCGCGAGCGCCACAGGCAGCCGAGGACCGAGCGGCAGGCCGCCCCGCGCCCCTGGCGAGGCGACGACCGGCGGGCGGCCTGCACGGCTGGTTGTAGACAAAAGGCGTCGCTCCTGAAATAATCCTGACTGCCGGACTCTGTGAGAAGATCCTGAGTCAAAGATCAATTCCGGGGGCTTGAATTTCCAGTGAGTGAGTCGAACGGGAGCGCCGCGGGCCAAGGACCGGTCGCGCCGCTGTATCAACGACTGCCGCACGGTCCACATCGCATGGCGCCCGAGGAGGTCGTGCGCAACCAGCGCGCGCGCATGCACGGGGCGATGATCGAGGCTGTCGCCGAGCACGGCTACGAGCGCACGAGCGTCCGGCAGGTGGTCGGGCTGGCGGGCGTCTCGCGTCGCTCCTTCTATGAGCAGTTCGCGAACAAGCAGGAGTGCTTCCTGGCGACGTTCGACGTGCTCGCCTCGCGCGGCGCGTCGCGCGTGGGCGCCGCCTACCGCGCCGCGCCGGGCGATCTCGAGGAGCGTCTGCAGGCGGCCTTCGGCGAGCTCGGCGAAGCGATGCGCTCCAACTGGAAGGGCGCCAGCCTGGCGATCCTCGAGACGCCGGTCCTCGGCGCGCCGGGCCTGCTGCGCCTGCGCCGCGCGACGGCCACGTTCGAGGGAATGCTGTCCGGCTACTTCCAGCATGCGCCCGAAGCGAGCGCGCTGCCGGGGCCCGTCATCCGCGGGATCGCCGGCGGCCTGCACGCGGCGATGTCCATGTGCCTGCGTGAGGAATCGGCCGAAGCGACGTCCGAGCTGTCGGAGGAGATGTTCCGCTGGACGCTGCTCTTCCAGACACCCGGCGCCGAGCGGCTGGCCGAGCGTTTGATGAAGCGCGCGCGCACGGCGCTCGCACAGGGACGCAAGGCGCCGAACGGCGTGAACCCCGACGGCGCGAGCGCGGCGGCCGGCGGCGATCGCGAGCGGCTGCTCGAGCAGGCGCTGCGACTGGCCGTCGTGCAGGACTATCGCGAGCTGAGCGCGCCGCAGATCGCCGACGCGGCGGACGTCGCGATCGATGCGTTCTTCGAGCTGTTCGAGGGCAAGGAGGCGTGCTTCCTGGCGGCGCTCGACATGCTCAGCGACGAGCTGCTGAGCGTGGCGGCCGATCCGGACCTTCTGTCGAGCGACTGGCCGAGCGCGGTGCGGCGCACGGTCGGCGAGCTGATGGGCTACCTGGCCGAGCGCCCGATCTACGCGCAGACGATCGCCGGCGGGGCGTTCGCGGCCGGGCCGCAGGCGATCGAGCGCAACCTTCGGCTTTCGCACGGGATCGCGGCGCGGCTGACCGCCGGCGCTCCGGGACAGGCGCGCAGCCCGTTCGTCGTGGAGGGCGTCGCGGGAGCCATCGCCCACACCGTCCGCTGCCAGGTGGCGAGCGGCCAGATCCAGCTTCTGTCGGTCCTCTCGGACTACCTCTCCTACATCGTGCTGACGCCGTTCATCGGCGCGGACGCCGCCGCGACGGTCGTCGAGGAGGACCTCTAGCGTCGCTTGCGCGGGCGCCTGTCGGCGGCGTAAGTGAGCACGATGCCGACGAGCAGGGAGATCACGATCACGATGATCAGCGGCGCCTTGCCGGAGCCGAACACCCAGTTGACCTTGACTTCCTTGGTGTTCAAGACGGCGAACAGCGTGATGAGGATCGCCAGCACCACGAGCCCCGCCGTGCGGACGGTCTCGCGCGTGCTGCGCTTGCTCGCCTGCTTCTTGCCCTCGGTGGGCGCCGGCGCGGGCGTTGGCGTGGACTGTGATGCGGACATCGCTGTGCGCACGATGCTACCCCCTGGCGAGCCTCGCGGCCAACGCGCCAGCTGAGCTGGGCAGGACAGCTAGCCAGCGGCGCGCAGCTCCTCAGCGACCCACGCGCAACTGACCGACAGTCCTTCGACGCCCAGCGCGGCGGCGACGTTGAGGGCCATCCCGTGTCGGACGAAGTCGTCGATCCGCTCGGGCTCGGCGCCCGACAGCTCGCGCGCGAGATCGACCAGCTGGGCATAACACCGGCGAACCGCCGCGCGCACGAGCTCGTCGTCGCACGCAGCGTAGGACTGGTGCTGCAGCATCAGGTGGTCACGATCGCTGAGCAGCATCTCCTTGTAGGCGCATCCCATCGCGTCGAGCGCGTCCGAGCACTCGGCCGGCGCGCGTCCCTCGCGGTGGTCCGCGGCGGCGGCGCGGAACGTGGCGGCGACGCGCTCGAAGCTGCGCTCCAGCGCCGCCAGGAACAGCTCGCGCTTGCTCTGAAACAGGCTGAACACGTACGGCTGGGCGACGCCAACGCGACGCGCGATCCGCTCGACAGGCGTCCCGTGAAGGCCGCCGTGCGCGAACTCGTGAACGGCCGCCGAGATCAGCTCCTCGCGTCGCTCCGCGGCGGGCACGCGCTTGCGCGCCGGCGTGTTCGTAGTGCTCATGAGATGCTCCGCCCCGCCTTCATCGGCTACGAAGATTAGCATCCACTAATAAAAAATATATATTGAGGATCGGGCGTGCGGGCGGCGAATACCATCGGACGATGACAAGGACTCGACCCACCGCGATCGCGGCGGCGCTCGGCGCCGGCTGCGCAGCGCTGCTCGCGGCCTGCGGCTCGGGCACTAAGACCGTGACGGTCTCGAGCGCCCCCCTGACCCCGACGCAGACGAGCTCGAAGCCGAAGACCACGTCCTCGACGACCACCACGACGCCGACGACGCCCGCGCCCGGCACGACCAGCGGCGGCACGGGGTCCGCGACGACGCGCTCGGCGCCCGAGCCGGCGTTTACACAGCACGAAGCGAAGGCCGCAGGCGTCAGCGCGGCGGCAGTCGTGCGTGCGAAGGGCTACACGCCGAACGACACCTCCGACTACCACTCCGACCAGGCGCTGCGCGTGCTCGTCGGCACCCGCACGGGCTCCGGCGACGGGTACGGCCAG
>DATHGU010000209.1:0-3096 GCA_035317495.1 Solirubrobacteraceae bacterium | reverse complement strand
ACTTCACCGACCTGCCCTCCGTGGGCGTGATCGGCTCGACGGTCGAAAAATACCCGCAGAACCTCAGTCCGATCGCGCAGTTCTTCACCGACTGCGCCGCCGGCAACCTGCCCTCGGTGAGCATCGTGGATCCCGAGTTCGGCGTGGCCGGCGAGGTCGGCGGACCCCTCTCGAAACTGCCGGCGCTCCAGCCGATCGCCGAAAAGCTAAACACCACGGGCGGCTCCGAGGAGAACCCGCAGGACATGGCCTATGGCGAGTACTGGGCCTCGCAGATCGTCAAAGCCGTGCTCGCGTCGCCCGCCTGGCCGCGCACGCTGCTGATCTACACCTACGACGAGCATGGCGGCTACTACGACCACGTGCCGCCCCCGGCCGCGATCGCGCCCGACTCGATCCCGCCGAAGCTCGGCCCGGGCGATGTGCCCGGCGGCTACGACATCTACGGCCCGCGCGTGCCCACGATCGTCGCCTCGCCCTACTCAAAGCCGAACGCGGTCACGAAGGTGGTGCACGACCACACCTCCTTCCTGGCCACGGTCGAGGCCAAGTGGAACCTGCCGCGGCTCACCTACCGCGACGCCAACGCCAAGACGGTGATGGACTTCCTCAACGTCGAATCGCCGGCCTTCATGAACCCGCCCACGATCGCCGACGCACCCGCCCCGGTCGGCGCCGCGACAACGCCCTGAAAGGGGAGACCGACCCATGCCTGACGCCTTCACTGACGCCCTGATATCTCCGTTCAGGCTCGCCGCGAAGCGCGGATGGGTTGGCGCGCGGCTCGCGCCGGCGCTCGCGCTCGCCGCGGCCCTCGCCGCCTGCGCGCTGGGAGTCATAGCCTCGAGCGCGCGGGCGGCCTCGACGCTGCCGAAGGTCAAGCACGTGTGGGTGATCTTGCTCGAGAACGAGGGCTATGCCTCGACCTTCGGCGACCCGGCAGCGGACCCCTACCTCGCGGCCACGCTCCCCTCGCAGGGCGCGCTGCTCGAAAACTATTACGCCACGGCCCACGTGAGCGCCCCCAACTACATCGCGCTCGTCTCGGGCCAGCCGCCCAACGCCGAGAACCAGGCCGACTGCCCGAGCTTCGACGACTTCAAAGGCGCCGTCATGCTCTCCAACGGGGTGGAGACGGGCACGGGCTGCGTCTACCCGGCCGAAGTGCCCAACATCGGCAACCAGCTGAGCGCCAAGAAACTCACCTGGAAGACCTACCAGGAGGACATGGGCAACGACCCCAACCGCGAGGCCGCCGCCTGCGGGCACCCGGCGCTCAACACGCAGGACGAAACCCAGAAAGCCGAGGCGGGGGACGGCTACGCCACCCGGCACAACCCCTTCGTCTACTTCCACTCGGTGATCGACGAAGCCAACTACTGCAACAAGCACGTGGTCGCGCTGGGCTCGCCCACGGGCGCGATGCCGCCCGCGGCGCTGCGCGGCGAGACCGGCCTCGCGACCGACCTGACGGCTCTGTCCAAAACGCCGAAGTTCTCGTTCATCACGCCGAACCTCTGCAACGACGGGCACGACTACCCCTGCACCAACCAGCCGAGCGGAGCCTCGGCGCTCGCCGACATCGACGCCTTCCTGGAAACCTGGGTGCCGAAGATCACCGCCTCGCGGGCATACAGCGAAAACGGGCTGATCGAGATCGTCTTCGACGAGGGGCCCAACTCCGACGCCACGGCCTGCTGCGCAGAGGAACCCGGACCGGGATCCCCGCTTCCGGGGATCACCGGGCCCGGCGGCGGCAGGGTCGGTGCGGTGCTGCTGTCGCCGTTCATCAAGCCGGGAACCGTGAGCGCCAACCCCTACAACCACTACTCCTCGCTGGCGAGTTGGGAGAGGCTGTTCGGCCTGCCACGGCTCGCGTACGCGGCGTCGGTGCCCAGCACGTTCGGCGCAGATGTCTTCACCGGCGCGGGCTAGGCGCGCTGAACCTCCCGCGACGTCTCGAAGACCGTCTGCGGGTTCACCCGCGGATCGATCGCCGAGAGCGGCGCGAGGGCCTTGAGCAGCGTCTCCTGATACTCCTCCTCGGCGTCGGACTGCATCACGATCGCGCCGCCAACGCCGAGCGTCGCGGTCTGCTGCTCGACGACGATCGTCCTGATCACGATGTTCAGGTCGCAGCCTCCGCTCAGCCCCAGGTATCCGATCGCGCCCGAGTAGACACCGCGCGCCTCGCCCTCGAGCTCGTCGATGATCTCCATCGTCCGCTTCTTCGGCGCCCCGGTCATCGAGCCGCCGGGAAAGCACGCGCGGATGCAGTCGGGTGGCTCGACGTCATCGCGTAGCAGCCCGCGGACCGTCGAGACCAGCTGGTGGACGGTCTCGTAGGACTCGACATGCATCAGGTTCGGCACGTGGACGGTGCCGACCTGGCAGACGACGCCGAGGTCGTTGCGCAGCAGGTCGGCGATCATCAGGTTCTCCGCGCGGTTCTTCTCCCCCAGGCGCAGCTCCTCGGCCAGCCGCACATCCTCGGCGGGGGTCGCGCCACGGGGGCACGTGCCCTTGATCGGCTTGGCTTCGACCCAGCGATCGCGCCCAACGCGCAGGAAGCGCTCGGGGGAAGAGCTCAGGACGGCGCGCTCGCCGAAGCGCAGGTAGGCGGAGAACGGAGCCGGGTTGACCCGGCGCAGGGTGCGATAGAGCGGCAGTGGCTCAACACCGGCCTCGGCGGTGATCTTGTTGGTGAGGCAGATCTCGTACGTCTCACCTTCGATCAGGCGCCGCTTGCAGGTCTCGATGTCCTCGAGATACCGCTCGTGAGAGCGGCTGAGGCGAAAGCCGACCGGCTCCTGCGCGCCGTCCCCGTCCTCCTCCGGAGCGCTCAGCGGCGGCAGCGAAGCCAACCTCAGGCTGGTCTCTGCGATCCAGCGCTCTCCGTCCACGGCGCTACCGGGCTCTGTGACACACAGGAGGTAGGTGCATCGCTCCAGATGGTCGAATGCGATCAGCCGTCCGGTGAAGATCAAGGCCGCGTCGGGCATGCTCGAACGGTGCGCGTCGTTGCCTTCGCAGTCGGCCTTCAGCTCGTAGCCGAAGTAGCCCACGAAGCCGCAGTTGAAGTCGAAGGGAAGGTCG
>DATHGU010000208.1:0-5590 GCA_035317495.1 Solirubrobacteraceae bacterium | reverse complement strand
GACGAGCCACGCTCGCCGCGCCGCGCGCTTCCAGCGCTCACCCTCGCGGTGGACGCCCCAGGCGCCGGTCATGCGCAGGTGCGAATGCAGCGTCAGCTCGCCCTCGAAGCGCACGAACAGGTGCTTGCCGTGCACATCGACCGAGCGTACGGCGCGGCCGGCCAGCCGCTCGGGCCAGCGGTCGTATCCGTGGCGAGGATGCGGCGTGAGGATCTGATCCGGCACGCGGTCCTGCAGTACCGCCCGGATGCGCCGAGCGGCGTGATGGATCGTGTCGCCCTCGGGCACGCTACGCGGCACGCGCCGTGGCGAGCGCCTCGGGAAGGCCCCGCGCCACTTCGTGCACGAGGCGGGTCGCGTCGGCCACGCTGTCGTAGTCGAGGTTCGCCGGGACGTCGCTTGCGAGGTGGTAGTTGGCGGGCGCGCGCCAGTCGGTCATCGACACGAGCGTGGCGATCGGATAGCCGGCGCGGCTGGGGATCACGCTGTCCGTCGAGGCGCGCGCGCGAAAGCCGCGATGCAGCGCGATCCCAAGCCGCTTGGCGCGTGCGGCGAGCAGGTCGCGGATCCACGGGCCGGCGTAGCTCTCCATCCACACCGGCCCCTCGGCCTCGAGCATCACCAGGTGCGGCGAGCCGACCGTGTCGAGATTCACGAACGCCGTGCTGCCGGGCTCGAGCTCCTCGCGATGGCGCGCGAGGAACGCCCGCACACCGTCCTGCAGCGTCTCCTCGGCCCCGCACGAGACGAGCAGCACGCGCAGACCCGGCACCGGACGCTCGCGCAGGAGCTCCGCCAGGGCGACGAGCGCGGCGGCGCCGGAGAGGTTGTCGTTGGCGCCCTGGACGGTCTCGTTGCGCCAGATGTCCGCCACGGCGATCGTGCCGAGCAGCCCGATCGCCAGGCCCGCGCGGGCGAACCCGCGGCGCGCGGCGAGCGCCGCGCCGAGCGTCGCGAGCGGTCCGGCGAGCCCCATCCACCACTGCGGCAGCGGCGTCTTGAAGCGCTCGAGCATCGCGGGCGCCCGCTCGTGCAGCCGGCGCTGGAGCGTCTGATCGAACAGCAGCCCCGTCTGCGGGGCGTCGTGATGCGCGAGCACGACGAGCGTGCTCGTCGCGGACGCGTCGCCCGCGCGGGCGATCACGTTGACGGTGATGCCGCGCCGGCGAACGAGACGGCGCAGGATGCGCGGCCCGTTCTGCGCCTCGTCGACGATCCCGGCGAGCGTGCCCAGCGCGAGCAGGGCGCCGAGCGCGCGCCGGCCGCCCAGCACGAGAGCCGCGCCGGCCAGCCCGGCCAGACCAAGTCCCGTCGCGGTCGGGGGGAACGTCCCCCACGACGGCTCGTCCTCGAGCGCCACCTCGACGCCGTCGACCGCGCGCAGCCGCGACGCGAGCCACTCCGCGGCCTGCCGCTCGCCCGGCGAGCGCGGGGTGCGGTCGATCGGCGCGAGCGTCTCGACGACCTCGCGCAGCACCCCCTGCAGCGACGCGTCGTCGAGCGGGCGCGGCTGCGGCTGCGGCTGCGGGCTCACAGGAAGCACCGGCCCTCGCCGCGGTAGGTCGGCAGCTCATCGACGATCCGCTCGCCTTCGAGCAGGTGCAGGCTTGCGAAGCGCTCGCAAAGCTCGCCGGCCTTGGCATGACGCATGTACACGCGTGCGCCGATCTCGAGCGCGTCCGCCGGCGGGCCGATCAGCGGCGTCTGCACCTCGCCCGCACCCTCCTGCCCGTCCAGGCGCAGCCCCGACGGCAGATACGGTCGCGGCAGGCGCGCGCGATCAGCCGGTCCGGAGGCGAGATAGCCGCCGCCCAGCGCCGTGACCACGCCGCGGCCGGGGCGACGCACGATGGGCAGCGCGAAGACCGCCGCCGGGCGCGGACTGAACGCACGATAGGCGTCGAACAGCGTCGGGCCATACAACCCCGAGCCGGCCGTGATCTCGCTCACGGCCCGCTCGGCGGCCGTGCGGGCGAGGCTGCCCGTGCCGCCGCCGTTGACGAGCTCGAGTGGCGGCCGCCCGGCGGACGCCAGAACGTCCTGCGCGGCGCGCACGACCTTGGCACGCCTTCCGGCGAGCTCGCGTGTCGAGCGCGCCTGCATGGCCTGGATCGCGCGGGCGCGCAAGCCCTGCCCGGGCGGCCTGTCCCCGAGGCCGGCGATCTGCGCCTCGTACATCATTACGCCCACCAGCCGCAGGCTCCCGCGCGCGACGATCGCCCGCGCGAGCTCGGCGGCCTGCTCCGGCGTATGCGTGGGCGAGCGCTTGACGCCCACGCGCACGCGCCCGCCGAGCGTCCACCAGCTCGCGTCGACGTCGATGCACACGCGCAGCTCGCCCCCGCCCGCCGCGTCCGTGGCGCGCTCGAGCAGCTCGAGCTGCTCGACGCCGTCGACCATCACCGTGATGCGGCCGGCCTCCGTCCGCGACTGCGACTGCGACTGCGTCTGTGACTGCTCGGCCAGCGTGCGCAGCGCGCTCGTATCGGCCGTCGGGTAGGCGACGAGGATGTCGTCGGTCCCGTGCGAGGCCAGCCACAGAGCCTCGGGCAACGTGAACGCCAGCGTGCCTCCGAAGCCGCCGCGCGCGAGCACGCGTTCCTGCAGCGCGCGACAGCGAAGCGACTTGCTCGCCAGCCGGATCGGCTTGCCCGCGGCCCGCATGCGCAGCTCCTCGGCGTTCGCCCACAGCGCGTCGAGATCGACGAGCGCGAACGGCGCCTGCAGATCGGCGGTGGCGCGCTCCAGGCGTGCGTAGGCCTCCTCGGCGATCGGCGGCTCCTTGGCGATCGGCGGCGCCTCGGCGACGGGCAGGGCGTCAGCCATCGGCGAGATCCTCGGTCATCCGACCGTCCTCGGCGCCGCGTGCCGCCGCCGCGGTGGCTCGAGGCGCGATGGGCCCGAGCACGCGATCGGTCCACGCGTTGGTGAACAGCCCGCCGGGGTCCAGGCCGGCGCGCACGGCCTGAAAGCGGTCCCAATCGGGGTAGCGCGGGCGCAGGGTGCCGGCCGTCTGGAAGTGGCGCTTTCCCCAGTGCGGGCGGCCGTCGAGCTCGTCCATGATCTGCTCGACGGCGCGGAAGTACGGCTCCCACTCCATGCCTTCATACATGTGCACCGCTACGTAGCCGCTGTCGCGGCCGGCGGCCGGGCTGAGGAACGCGTCGTCGGGCGCGACCGCTCGCACCTCGATCGGGAACGGCACGGCGAAGCCGCGCTGCTCGATCATCGCCAGCACGCGCCGTACCGCCTCGGGCGTGCGCTCGCGCGGCAGCGCGTACTCCATCTCGGTGAAGCGCACGAGCCGCGGGCTGGCGAATATCGCGGCCGAGCGGTCGATGCGCTCGCGGCGCCCGGCGAGCCGCGTGACGAGCCGGTTGATCTGCGGGATGCGGCCTGGGAGGCGGCGCCCGGCGCGGCACAGCAGGCCGAAGGCCTGGTTCGTGAGCAGCACGTCGTTGGCGTACGCGGAGAGCCTCGAGCGCGGCCGCGGGGGCTCCTCGGTGCGGTTGTTGGTGCGCGTCAGCGCGACATCGGCGTGCGGGAAGACGAAGAACTCGAAGTGGTCGTTGCCGCGCGCGAGCTCGTCGAAGCGCTCGAGCGTCTGCTCGAGCGGCGCGGGCGCGTCGACGCCGCGCAGCGTGAAGGCCGGCACGCAGCGCAGCGTCACCTCGGCGATCACGCCGAGCGCGCCCAGCCCGACGCGCGCCGCGCGGAAGACCTCGGGATCGTGCTCGGGCGAGCAGGCGAGCGTCGAGCCGTCGGCCAGCACGAGCGTCAGCTCGGCGACCTGCGCGGAGATGTTCGGCAGGCGCGCGCCCGTGCCGTGCGTGGCCGTGGAGATCGCGCCGGCGATGCTCTGCACGTCGATGTCGCCGAGGTTCTCCATCGCCAGGCCGTGCGCATCGAGCCGGCGGCTGAGCTCGTGGATCGTGATCCCGGCCTGCACGCGCACGAGCCCGCTCGCGGAATCGACGTCGAGCACGTCGGCGAGGCGGTCGAGCGACAGCAGCGAGCCGTCGCTCAGCGCGATGTCGCTGAAGGAGTGCCCGGCGCCGACGGCGCGCACGCGCGAGCCACCCTCGCGCGCGCGCCCGATCGCCGCCGATAGCTCCGCGGTCGACCCCGGCCGCTCGAGGGCGCTGGGCGTGCAGAGCTGGTCGCCCGCCCAGTTGCGCCATCGCGTGGCGCCGTCGTGTGGATCGCTAGGCTCGCTCATCAGATGACCGAGCCCGAGCCTACTGCGAGCCCGGCCGCTCGCGCGTCGCGAGCGCGCTCGCTTCCCACGCCCGGCGCCCGGCGAGCGACGGTCATCGGGGCGGGCTCGTTCGGGACCGCGCTGGCCGTGCTGCTGGCCCGCGGGGGGCTGCGCACGACGCTGCAGACGCGCACCGCCGAGCAGGCCTCGACGCTGGAGGATCAGCGCGAGAACGGCAACTATCTTCCGGGTGTCGAGCTGCCTGCTCAGCTGCGCATCGAGGCGGCCTCTGCCGGCGTCGAGCGGGCGGACTACGTGTTCCTGGCCGTCCCCTCGCAGGAGCTCGGGGAGGTGATCGCGACGCTCGGTGCGGGCAGCCTGGGCCCGCGAGCGTGCGTCGTGTCGGTCGCCAAGGGGCTCGTCCCGCCCGAGGGCCTGCCGCCGACGACCGTGCTCAGCGCGGCGTTCGGCGCCCACCGCGTCGCGTGCGTCGGTGGCCCGGCGCATGCGCAGGAGATGGTGCACGCCGGCGCCGGGCTGGTGGCCGCCTCGAGCGACGAGCAGCTCGCGCGCTCGCTTGCGCTCGTGTTCATGCGCGCCGGCGTCGTCTGCGAGCAGTCGAACGATCCGCTCGGCGTCGAGCTGGCGGGCGCCGCCAAGAACGCCGCCGCGCTGGCGGCCGGCGCGACCGAGGCGCAGGGCCTGAACGCCGCCGGCGCGGCCGCCGGGCACATCTTCGCCGAGGTGTGGCGCTTCGCCGAGGGCCTCGGCGCGCGGCCCGAGTCGATGATCGGGCTGGCCGGCGCCGGGGACCTCGTGGCGACCGCGCTGGCCCGCGAGAGCCGCAATCGCCGCGCCGGTGAGCTGCTCGCCGCGGGCGTTCCCGCCGCCGAGATCCCCGCGCGCGTCGGTCAGGCCGTCGAGGCGCTCGAGTCCGTCCCGCTGCTCGCTCTCGCGCTCGAGCGGGCGGGCGTGGGCGCACCCGTGACCAGCGCGCTCGGCCGGCTGATCTCCGGCGAGCTACCGCTCGACAGGTGGGTGGCGCTGGTGCGCGCCACCGTCCCGCCCCCCGCGCGCTGGCGCCGTCGCCCGCAGCCCGGCTTCTGGCGACGCGTCTGGCGGCGGCTGTCCGGCGGATAGCCGGGGCCGGCGCCTCGTCGGGGACGCGAACCGCACGTCAGAACGTTGTCGTGTAGGTGATGCGATGGGGACGATTTGGCGCGCGGAGCGTGATCAGCGCGCTGGCCAGGTTCGAGCTATAGGCGGAGTGGTAGGTCTCGGTGAGGGCCGACACGCTGACTGGGCTGTTGAAGCTGTATGAGCGCAAGAAGCCTCCCGGTTCGACGACGCTCAGTCCCGCGCCGCTCGCGGTCACCTGAGAGCCGAGCGCAT
>DATHGU010000207.1:0-4224 GCA_035317495.1 Solirubrobacteraceae bacterium | reverse complement strand
CGTCCGATCGTCGAGGGCGACGCGTCGCTGACGGCCCGCTCGATGACGAAGCGGTGTATCTCCGATCTACTGAACCGCGAGAGCGGGACCCCGAACTGGCGGGGCAGCTCGCACGCGATCGCCTTGACTTGCGCGACCTCTTCCGGGGGGAAAACGACGCGGACGACCCGCGCGCGCTCGATCCTCAAGCCCTTCCAGTCGCTCTCGGTGAAACCGACTTCGCCAGCGACCGACCACATCAGGGTTCATATCCAGGCGCCTGGCGACCTCAGCGTTCGTCGCGCCCTCAGCTGCGTAGAGAATGAGCTTGGCGCGCTGCACCTGCTTGTGAGCGAGCGTGTAGCACGCCGCCCGATGCTCGAGCTCCGCACGCTCCTCCTCGCTCAGCACGATCTCGTAATTACTGCCTCTCGCCATCACCGAGAAGATTCGACCCGGGCAACAAAACTCCTCCCATCCCGATCAGACCGAACTTGCGGCGGGCAGCACTTAGGACTGCTCGGACCCCACCCAGCCCCTCTTATTCGGCCTCGGGTCGCCTGTCCGCCCGGCCAAAGCCGCCGCCGCCGGGCGTTTCTATGCGCAGCCGCTGCCCCGCGCGCAGGATGCCGGCGGCCTTGCCCGGCAGCAGCGCGCCGTCGAGCAGGTCGCGCCCCGCTGCGCCGGGCTCGCCGCCCGCGGCGCCGCGCGGCGCATGGCGGCGGCGCTCGGCGATCAGCGAGAAGGCGAGATCGCGCAGCGCTTCGATCTCGCGCACGACGCCGTCGCCGCCGCGCGTGCGCCCGGCGCCGCCCGAGCCGCGCCGCAGCGCGTATTCGACGACGCGCAGCGGGAATTCTCGCTCGAGCGCCTCGATGGGCGTGTTGAGCGTGTTGCTCATCGCCACGTGAACGCCGCTGGGTCCGTCGGCGTCGGGACAGGCGCCCTGCCCGCCGCCGAGCGTCTCGTAGTAGGAGAAGCGCTCGTCGCCGAGCGTCAGGTTGTTCATCGTGCCCTGGCCGAGCGCCTGGCCGAACGCGCCGAGCACGAGATCGGCCACGCGCGAGGACGTCTCGACGTTGCCGGCCGCCACCGCCGCGCCCGCGCGGGCGTTCAAGAGCGTTCCGGGCGGAACGCGCAGCTCGACCGGCCGATAGGCGCCGGCGGACGGCGGGATGTCGGGATCGGTGAGCACGCGCACGGCGAACAGGCAGGCCGAGCGCGTGACGGCCAGCGGGCAGTTGAGGTTGCCCTCGTGCTGGGCGGCGCTGCCGGAGAAGTCGAGGATCAGTCGCTCGCCGTCGACGGTCGCACGCAGGCGAAGCTGCAGGTCGCCCTCGGGCGCCTCGAGCACGTCCTCGGCGAGCGCCTCGCCGTCGGCCAGCGCGCCGATGCACGCGCGCGTGCGCCGCTCGGCGTAGTCGAGCACGGAGTCGGTCGCCGCGCGCAGCCGATCGGGACCGAGTCGCCGCGCGAGGGCGGCCAGGCGCAGCGCGCCGGTACGGTTGGCGGCCAGCTGTGCGCGCAGGTCCGCGCGCCGCTCGGCCGGCTGGCGCATCTGCGCGACGAGCTCCTCGATCGCCGCGTCGTCGAGCCGGCGCGGCGAGATGACGACGCCCTCCTCGGCGAGCGTGCGGCTGTCGGCGGGCATCGAGCCGGGCACGCGGCCGCCGACATCGGCGTGATGGGCGCGGCTGGCGGCGAAGCCGAGCAGCTGGTCCCCGGCATCGGCGAAGACGGGCGTGATGACGGTGATGTCGGGCAGGTGCGTGCCGCCGGCGAAGGGATCGTTGAGGATCCAGGAGACGCCCGGGACGTGGCGCTCGCCGAGCACGGCGGCGACGGCGGCGGGCATCGAGCCGAGATGCACGGGTATGTGCTCGGCCTGCATGATCATCTGCCCGTCGGCGTCGAACAGAGCGGTGGAGGCGTCGCGACGCTCCTTGATGTTGGAGGAGTGCGCGGAGCGGATCAGTGCCACGCCCATCTCCTCACAGGCGGCGCGCAGCGCGCCGCCGACGACCTGCAGCTCGATCGGATCGAGCGCACTCATGCGAGGTCCTCGCGCTGCGTGCGACCCGCCCGCCGCGGGCGAGCCGCCGGCGGTGCGCCGTCCTCGAGCCGGCAGGTGCCGTGCGCGTCCACCACGCCGGACCAGCCTGGCGGGACGAGCAGCGTGGACTCCGGCAGGGCGCACACGGCGGGACCGCTGACGCGCGTGTCCGGCGGCAGGTCGCCGCGCAGCACCGCGGCATCCTGCGGGGCTCGCTCGAAGGTGACCGGCGCGCGGCCGGCCGGCGGCTGAGCGTCGGAGCCCGCGCGCGGGCGCAACGTGGGCGCCGGGCCCCACACCGACACGCGCACGTTCACGAGCTCGATGTTGGCCTCGTCGTCGCGGTAGCCGTAGCGTTGATCGTGGGCGCGCGCGAAGGCCTCGGAGAGGACGGCGGGATCGACGGACTCGGACTGCTCCACGGGCAGCTCGAAGGCCTGGCCGCTGTAGCGGAGCTCGTAGACGACGCGCAGCCGCGAGCGCTCGCCGGCGAGCGCCGCGTCGGCCTCGGCGATCAGCTGCTCTCGAGCTGTCGACAATCGCTCGGGGTCGAGCTCGGCGCCGGACAGCATGACCGTGCGAGAGACGTCGTGACGCGGTGCGGCGGCGGCCAGGCCGAGCGCGCAGAGGACTCCGGAGGCGCGCGGGCAGAGCACGCGGCGGATGCCCAGCTCACGCGCGATCGCGCAGGCGTGCAGCGGTCCAGCGCCGCCGAACGGCATCAGCACGAAGTCGCGCGGGTCGATGCCGCGCTCGACGGTCAGCAGGCGCAGCGCGCCGAGCATCTCCGACTCGGCGACGCGCACGATGCCTTCGGCGCAGGCGAGCGTCGGCATGGAGAGCTCGCGCGCGAGGCCGGCCACCGCTCGGTCGGCGGCTGCGCGGTCGAGCGTCAGGTCGCCGGGCAATGGCGAATCCTCCAGCAGCCGGCCGAGCAGCAGGTTGGCGTCGGTCACGGTCGGTTGCGTTCCGCCGCGGCCATAGCAGGCGGGTCCGGGGGTGGCTCCGGCGGAGTGCGGCCCGACGCGCAGGGCGCCACCGGTGTCGCGCCAGGCGATCGAGCCGCCGCCGGCGCCGACCGTGTGGATGTCGAGCGCGGGGAGCGCAAGCGGTCGCCCGGCGATCGCGCGTTCGGCGGTCTCGGCCACCTGTGCGCCGTCGATCAGGCACGCGTCGCAGGAGGTGCCGCCCATGTCGAAGCACAGGACGTCGCGCTCGCCGGCGAGCTCGGCAAGCAGCAGCGCCCCTCCGACGCCGCCGGCGGGTCCGGAGAGCACGGTCAGGGCGGCATGCGCGGATGCGCGCGGGATGTCGGTGAGGCCGCCGGAGGACTGCATGACCTGCGGCTCGGGCAGCCCGCCCGCGCTGGCATCGCCGGACAGCCGCCGCAGGTATGCGGAGAGCAGCGGCGAGAGCGCGGCGTCGAGCACGGTGGTGGCGGTGCGCTCGTACTCGCGGAACGTGCCGACGAGCTCGCAGGAGAGGGACAGGTGGACGTCGGGCAGCAGCTCGGCCACGAGCTCTCCGAGCGCGCGCTCGTGCTCGGGGTGGGCGTAGGAGTGCAGCAGCGCAACGGCGACGGCCTCGGGCCGTGCATCCGCCAGCTCTCGCACGAGCGCGCGGGCGGCGCCCGCGTCGAGCGCGCGCAGCGGGCCGTCGGGCGACATGCGCTCGGGCGCGGCGAAGCGCAGCGCGGCGGGCACGAGCGGCGCGGGCGGCGCCTGGCACAGGCGGTAGAGATGCGGGCGGGCCTGCCGGCCGAGCTCGAGGACGTCGGTGAAGCCGTCGGCGGCGATCAGCGCGGTGCGCGCGGTGCGGCCCTGCAGCAGCGCGTTGGTCGTGACTGTCATGCCGTGCGCAAAGCGCTTCACGTGCTCGGGTCGCGCGCCGGCGCGCTCGAGCACCAGGCGCACGGCATCGAGCACGGCGCGCGACTGCTCGTCGGTTGTCGAGGGGACCTTGGCGGTGTGGACGGCAGCGTCGGCGCCGACGAGCACGGCGTCGGTGAAGGTGCCGCCGACATCGACCCCGAGGAGCATCCTCGGAGCCTAAGTGCTGCCCGCCGCAACTACGGTCGTTGATCAAGCTGCGTGCGCGAGCGGCGGGTCTCGGGAGGGGCGCTGGTCGAGGCGGTCGAGCATCTCGGCGAGGTCTTGGCGGGTGAAGTTCCACTGGAATGGCTGGGCGATCTC
>DATHGU010000206.1:0-6853 GCA_035317495.1 Solirubrobacteraceae bacterium | reverse complement strand
CGAGGTGGCTAGGGCCGGCGTCGCACCACTGGCCAGGATCGTCAAGCTGCCTAGGAACGTCTTGAGGGTTCGCACCCGCAAAGCAACAACCTCTTTCGTCGGCCTCCGGGGTTAGCTGACGGGCTAGCGCTGAAAGAGCCTGCGCTTCTCACGGTCTCACCGTGTGATTCGCCCCAAACAACCTGGGTCCCCCGGTCTCTGACTTCTGGTCAGGGACTCGGCGTTCTTGTGCGCGGCAGGCTACCAAAGTGCAAGGACGCTTGCAGTAGGTATGCGTTCGTATGCGTTGGTGGCCAGCGAACACGATGAATTATCGACGCCCAATACCCTTCGCCGTAGGTTTGAAACACCCTTCCCGCGGACTTTGGTCCGGCTCGATCCGGTTACGGCGTCGCCCCGCGACGATGGGTTTCGCGCTCCGGCGCGCCCGCTAGTGTCCCCGCGCATGCGTACCCCGCCGGTCCGGCCCCTCGCCGCGCTCGCGCTCTGCGGGGCCTTGGCGGTTGCGGTGCTGACGGGTTGCGGCAAGGGCGCCGGCGCGCGCGGCTCGGGCGCTCCCAGGGGCAGTGTGGCCACCGGGACCGTCACGAGCGGTGCGGTTGGCATCTCCACGAAGAACACGACGCGGCTGGGCGGCGCCGACCCCGCGAGCGATGCGGCGGCGATCGCACAGGCGGTCTATCCGGGCCTTACGCCCGCCACGCGCCCGCAGGCGGTCGTGCTCGTCAACGAGCGCGACTGGCCCGCCGCGCTCGCGGCGACGTCCCTGGCCGGCGCACCGCTGGGAGCGCCGCTGTTGTACGCCGACGGCGATTCGCTGCCCGACGCGACCGTTCGGGCGTTGCACGCGATGCGCCCGATCGGAGCGGCGGCGCTGGGCGGTGCGCAGGTGATCCGCGTCGGAACCGCCGCGCAGGTCCCCGACGGGTATCGCACGCGCACGATCGCCTCGGCGGGCGAACCCGCCGCGACGGCCGCGGCGCTGCGGGCGCTGTTCGATCTCGCCCAGGGCGGATCTCCGCGTGAGGCGATCGTGGTGTCGGCCGCCGCCCCGCGCGCGCTGCAGATGCCCGCCGCCGGCCTCGCCGCGATGAGCAGCACGCCGATCCTGCTCCTCGACGCCGGCGGAGTACCCGCGGCGACGAGCGCCGCCCTGCGAACCATGCATCGCCCGACGATCTACGTGGTCGGCGCGGCGGCGGTCTCAAAGCCCGCGCTCGAGCAGCTCGCGCACCTCGGCTCGGTCGTGCACGTCGCGGGCGAGCAGGGCGCGGGGGAATCGCTGAACGCCGTGGACAGCGCCGACCCCGTCGAAAACGCGATCTCCGTATCGCGTTTCTCC
This sequence comes from Solirubrobacteraceae bacterium, assembly GCA_035317495.1. GTDB lineage: Bacteria > Actinomycetota > Thermoleophilia > Solirubrobacterales > Solirubrobacteraceae > Palsa-744. Next base: position 5,511 of record DATHGU010000206.1, on the reverse strand, counting down.
AAGGCGTCCTTCGGATGGGGCATCCACGAAGCCGGCCACGGCCTTGTGTTCGCGAACGTCGCTCGGCCGCTCGACGGGCCGGCCGCGGCGCCCCTGTCCGCCCACGGCGACTACGGGCCGCTGCTGCTGCTGCAGCACAGCGCCGCGGTTCCCGCCGCGCTGACCCGCTACCTCAGCAACATCGAGCCCGGCTACACGCCCGCCGTCCCGCCCGTGCGCGATGTCTACAATCACGGCTGGCTGATCGGCGACGAACAGGCGATCTCGGCGCTCGCGCAGGCCGAACTGGACGCGGTCCTGGAGATCGCCCCGCGCAAGCCCTCGCCCGAAGAACAGTCCGTCGCCGTCGCCGAATGACCGTCGAGAGATGAGGCCACATTGAGCCAAGCCGAGGATCCCAGCCGACTGCTGCGCAAGCGGAGCACGCACGAGGTCGGCGTCGAGGACGTGCGACAGCTGATGGGCGCCTCGACGCCGCACTTCGCGCTGCAGCTGCGCGAACGGATCGCCAGGCTGATCGCCGACCTGCCAGAGGGTCATCCGGCCCGCGTCGAGGGCACGCGCGAGATCGAACGCCTCGAGCGCCTCGGCGTGGCGGGCGAGATCCGCGGCCAGTCGGGCGCCCCCGGCGAGCATCCGCTGCCGTCGCTCGACGGCGCGGCGATCGGGCGGGGCTGACGCTCTAGCGCCGGCGCGCGCCGGCGAACACGCGCTCGCGCCGCGCGTCCTGGAAGCGCATGCGCAGCAGTTTGAAGAGAAGCGCGAAGACCGGCAGGGCGAGCGCCAGCGGCGCGACCTTGAGCCCGACCGGCACGGGCGAGAGAAACGCGGCCAGCACGAGCAGCGTGCCCGTGTAGAGGACGACCGTCGGGAGCAGCGCGAGCAGGATCGTGTGCGACCGGTAGCCGCTGCGATGCTCGCGCAGCGAGAACTCGACCGTTCCGATCAGCACCGCGGCCACCCCCACGACCAGCGTCGGAGCACCGGAGGAGGTGCCCTTGCTCAGTTTGCTCGCGCCGATCGCCGTGGCGATCGCTCCGATGAGGATCAGCACCTCCGACAGCGGCACCGGATGCCACGGAGCCTGCGGGCGCTCGCCGAGCGCTTGCGGGGCCCGGAAGCCTGTCTCGGCCCGGGCCGGCGCGGCATTTCGCTCTCGGGCACGCTGCCGGCGGGCTCGCGCGGGCGCGGCTGCGGGCGCGGCCGTTCCTTCCCGACCGGCCTCGGGCGGAACGGTCTGCGTCGTGGCGTCCAGGCCACTCGCCTCCACGAGACTCGCGTGAGGCTTCGGGCGGCGCTTGCGCGAGCGCCCGCGGCGCCCCTTGTTGCGGTTCGCCACGGCGTCCGCTGCTACTCGCTGCCGGACCGGGGTCTGCTGCTGCGCATTGACGTCGATCGTACCGCCTATGCTGGACTTTCATGGCCCGCACGAGCCCTCCCGAGCACTCGCCGCACGCCGCTGAGAGCCCGCCCGCGCAGCCCGGGGGCGCGCCGCAGCCGGGTGCGTCGCTGCTCGAGCAGCCGGCCGGCGGCATCCCCGACAGCGGCCTCTCGGGACCGTTCCCCGTCGGCGAGTACGCAGCTGCGCTGCGCTCGAAGCTGCGCTCCTTCACGCGCGTGCAGGTCGTCGGCGAGCTCGTCAACCTGCGCCCGTCGCGGGCGCGCGTGTACTTCGAGCTGCGTGACGCGAGCGGCGCGCTGCCCTGCGCCGCCTGGCGCCAGGACTGGGATCTGATGGTCGCGCGCGCCGGCAGCGCGCCCGCCGAGGGCATGCAGGTGGTGGTCGCCGGAGGTTGCGACTACTACCCCGGCAGCGCGAGCGCCTCGCCGGGCTTCTCCTTCGCGGTCACCGATCTGCGCGTGGCCGGCGAGGGCGACCTGCTCGCGCGGATCGACCGCCTGCGCAAGCAGCTCGATGCGGAGGGCCTGTTCGAGCCCCAGAAGAAGCTACGCCTCGCCCCTGTGCCGCGCACGATCGGCGTGATTACAGGCGAGCGGGGCAAGGCGCGCGACGACGTCCGCGCGGCGCTCGCGAGGCGCGGATGGGCCGGACGCCTGGTGTGGGGCTTCGCGCCCGTGCAGGACCGCCACGCCGCACCGGCGATCGTCCGCGCGCTCGGCGACCTGGCGGCCGTCGCGCAGGTGGATGTGGTGATCGTCGCCCGTGGCGGAGGCTCGCTCGCCGACCTGCTGTGTTTCTGCGACGAGACGCTCTGTCGCACGGTCGCGCTGCTGAACGTGCCGGTGATCGCGTCCGTCGGCCACCACACCGACCGTACGCTGCTCGACGACGTCGCGGCCGTCAGCTGCTCGACGCCGACGCACGCCGCCGAGGCGGCCGTCGGCGTCGACTGCCACCGGGCGCGTGCAGAGCAGGCGACCGCTGGCGGGCGCCTGCGCGAGCACGCGCGGCGCGCGCTGGTCCGGCGCGCGCAGCTTCCGCGCGATGCCGCCCGCCTGCGCGAGCACGGCCGGCGGGCCGTGCTCTCGCGCGCGCGCCTGCTCTCGACGCTCACGCGCGCGCCTGCTGCGCACCTGGAGCGCCAGCGTGCGCGGCTGCACCAGCAGCTGCGCGAGATCCGCGCGGGCAGCCGCCGCAGGATCGCGGACGAGCAGGCCGTCAGCGGACGGCGGGCGCTGGTGCTGAAGCGCAAGGCCGACTCGACGCTGATCGACTGCCGCAAGCGCAGGCCCGGCGAGCTGCAGCGCCTCTACCTGGCGCTCGCCGGCCACGACCCGCAGCGCACCCTGGAGCGCGGCTATGCGCTCGTCGAGTCGCCCGCCGGCGAGCCGCTGACGAGCGCGGCCCGGGCGCGAGAGGCCGAGCAGGTTCGGCTGCGCTTCGCCGACGGCGCCGTGCCGGCGCGAGTGCAGAAGCGATGAGCGACAGCGAGGGCCCGACGCCCGCGGCGCCGTTGACCTACGAGGCCGCCGCGGCGCGCGTCGAGGAGATCATCCGCCGGCTGGACTCCGGCGAGGCGAGCCTCAACGAGACGCTCGAGCTGGTCAGGGAGGGCAAGGCGCTGATCGAGCTGTGCGCGAGCGAGCTGGGCGCGGTCGGCGACGCGCTCGAGGAGCTGCGCCTGGACGAGCTCGTCGCACGCCTGGAAGGCGAGGCCGGCGCTTGAGCACGTGGGACCTGCTCGCCGCGCTGCCCGTCGAGATCGAGGACTACACGCTCGAGCCGCTGCGCGCCAACGTCTCCAGCGAGTTCGAACGCAAGAGCACGATCATCGGCCTGTGGGGCAGCGGCGAGCTGGGCGTCGGCGAGGACGTCACCTACGACGCCGTCGACCACGACATCCTGCAGGCCGCGGGGGCCACGCTGCCGCTCGCGGGACGCTTCACGCTGACGTCCTTCGCCGATCACCTGGCGGGCCTTGCGCTGTTCGCCGAGCCGCCGCAGCGCGAGGTGTCGGCGCGCTATCGAACGTGGGCGTATGAGTCGGCCGCGCTGGACCTGGCGCTGCGCCAGGCCGGTACGACGCTGCACGCGGCGCTCGGGCGCGAGCCGCGTGCGCTGCGCTTCGTCGTCTCGCTGCGCCTCGGCGAGCCTCCCTCGGTGGAGCCCGTCAGCGCGCGCCTGGAGCTGTACCCCGGGCTGCGCTTCAAGCTCGACCCGACCAGCTCCTGGGACGAGTCCCTGATCGCCGAGCTGCGTGCGACCGGCGCGGTCGACTCGGTCGACTTCAAGGGCCTGTACACGGGGACGATCGTCGACCAGCCGGCCGATCCGCTGCTCTACCGGCGCGTCATCGAGGCGTTCCCCGACGCCTGGATCGAGGATCCGAAGCTGACGCCGGAGATCGACGAGCTGCTCGCGGCGCACCGCGAGCGCTTCTCCTGGGATGCGCCGATTCATTCGATCAGCGACATCCAGGCGCTGCCCTATCCGCCCCGCATGGTCAACATCAAGCCCTCTCGCCTGGGCGGGCTGCGCAACCTGCTCGACGCCTACGACTACTGCGCGGCCAACGCGATCGGCAACTACGGCGGCGGTCAGTTCGAGCTGGGGGTCGGCCGCGAGCAGATCCAGTACCTCGCCTCGCTGTTCCACGCCGACGCCCCCAACGACGTCGCGCCGACCGGCTTCAACCTTCCCGAGCCGACCGCCGGCCTGCCGTCGAGCCCGCTCGCGCCGGCGCCCTCGCCGTCCGGGTTCCGCTGGGGCTGAGACGCAACTTCCGTCACGCCGCTCGGTTTGCGATGGCATAGCGGCTAACCTCTGACGCCGCCCATCGGGCACAGCAAGTCGCCCGCCGCGAAGGGACTTCTCTTGGCGATCACAGCCGCCCACACGCGCCGCCGGTCTCACCGCACGGTACTTGCCGCGACCCTCGCCGCGGCGCTGGCGTGCGCCCTGGCGGCGCTCGGCGGCGGCCCGGCGGCCGCGGCCGCGGCGGGGACCGGCGGAGCCGCGCCTGCGGGCGGGGCGGGCCCCACGACGGCCGCGCCGGGGACGGGCACGAGGAGCGCCGCAAGCCCGCACGTCACCTCGGTGCGCATCGCCAGCGTCCGCTGCGTGCCGGAAGCGAGATGCAGCGCCAACCCGCGTCAAGTCTCCACGCACGGCACGCTCGTGATCGCCGGCAGCGGGCTCGCGGCGGGCATGACGGTCGCCTTCCCGCGCACGCCCGGAGCGCACATCAGCCGCCGCTCACCCGGCTCTCGCCTGCGCACGACCAGGCTCGGCCTGGCCGTGACGGTGCCCAGCCGCGCACACTCCGGGCGCATCAAGGTGCTGCTCAGCGGCGCCCGCTACACGAGCTCCTACGGGCCAATCTACGTCTACCGCCACGCGCTGCACCCGCCGAAGAAAGCGACACCGTCGCCGGCCACGGTGGGCGCCGCGAGCGGGTCGGCGTTCGACGGGCAGGGCATGTGGATCTGGTACATGAGCAAATCCAACGGCGGCAACATCGCGTCGCTCGTCGCCCAAGCCCGCGCGGCGGGCGTCACGACCGTGTTCGTCAAGAGCTCCGACGGCTCGAGCAACTACTGGAGCCAGTTCTCCCCGCAGCTCGTGGCCGAACTGCACGCGAACGGCCTGAAAGCGTGCGCCTGGCAGTACGTATACGGCACGAACGCCGCCGGTGAGGCGAGCCTCGGCGCTCGCGCCGCAGCCAATGGCGCCGACTGCCTGGTGATAGACGCAGAGGCCGAGTACGAGGGCCACTATGCAGCGGCGCAGACGTACATCAACAACCTGCGCGCGAAAGTCGGCCCCACCTACCCGGTGGCGCTCGCCACCTTCCCCTATGTCTCCTACCACCCCTCGCTGCCCTACTCGGTGTTCCTGGGCCCCAACGGCGCGCAGTACAACGCGCCGCAGATGTACTGGAAGGCGATCGGGGTGTCGGTCGACACCGTCTATGCGAACACCTACATCGGCAACCGCATCTATGAGCGGCCGATCTTCCCGCTCGGGCAGACCTACGGCGGCGTGAGCAGCTCCGACGTTCTGCGCTTCCGCGCGGAGGCCGTGCTCTACGGCGCCAGCGGGTTGTCCTT
>DATHGU010000205.1:0-6638 GCA_035317495.1 Solirubrobacteraceae bacterium | reverse complement strand
TTCGAGCGGCGATTCGTCAGGCCTCTCTTCGCGCTGATCCCCGACTTGTACGGTGATGTAGAGCGTTGGGCGGCGCGCGATGACACGCTCTACATCGAGCTGACGCTGCGCGGCACGCTGGGTCGACGGGCGCTCGCCTGGCGCGCGTGCGACAGAATCCTGTTGCGCGACGGGTCTGCGGTCGAGCGCGAGTCCTACTACGACCCCACCCCGCTGCTCGCGGCGCTGGCGAGGACGCCGCGCAGCTGGCCGCGCTTCGTGCGGCTGCGGGCTGCGGGCCTGTTCGGCGCGCTCGCGGCGGGAGGCGCGCGATGAGCGGGCAGCCGGCAAACGACCCTCCTGCGACCGACGCGGCGCGCATCGATGGCCGATCGAGCGACGGCCCGTCGTTCGACGGGGCGCAGATCGGCGAGGCGCGCCTCCCGCAAGGAACGATCCGCTATCGCGAACTCGGCTCGGGCGAGCCGATCGTGCTCGTGCACGGCCTGCTGGCGAACGGCCTGCTGTGGCGGGAGGTCGCGCCGCTGCTGGCGCGGGACTTTCGCGTGATCGCGCCCGACTTCCCGCTGGGCTCGCAGGAGCTGGCGATGAATCCCGGCATCGACCTCTCCCCGCCCGGGCTGGCGGCGATCGTCGCCGGCTTCATCGCGGAGCTCGAGCTGCATGACGTCACGCTCGTCGGCAACGACACCGGCGGGGCCATCTGCCAGCTCGTCGCCGTGAATCACCCCGAGCGGCTGGCTCGCCTCGTGCTCACCCCGTGCGACACCTACAAGAACTTCCTGCCGCCGGCCTTCCGCCCGCTCCAAGCGCTCGCACGGATGCCGGGCGCCGTGTATGTCATCGCGCAGGCGCTGCGGCCGCGCGCCGCACGGCGGCTCCCGCTCGCCTACGGATGGCTCGCCAAGCGCGGGATCCCCGACGACGTGAGCGACGCGTGGCTCGCGCCGGCGCTCTCCAGCGCGGCGATCCGCCGCGAGATCGCCGCCGTGCTGAAGGGCATCTCCAGCCGCTACACGCTCGAGGCCGCCGAGCGCTTCGGCGAGTTCGACAAGCCGGTGCTGATCGCCTGGGCGCCCGAAGACCGCTTCTTCAAGCTGCGCGACGCCGAGCGGATCGCCGCCGCGTTCCCCCACGCGCGCCTGGAGCTGATCGAGGACAGCTACACGTTCGTGTCGATCGACCAGCCACAGCGCACGGCGCAGCTCATCGGCGACTTCGCCCGGGAGCCTCTCGCGACGTCCTAGCGGACTACGCTGCGCATGTGAGCGCACTCGTATTCGCTGAGCGTCCAGCGTCCGGCGATGCGAGCGGCCTGCTCGTGCTGCATCATGGTCGCGGCGCCGACGAGCACGACCTGCTGGGGCTGGCAGACGTGCTCGATCCCGAGCGCCGCCTGCACGTCGTCACGCCGCGCGGGCCGCTGACGGTGCCCGGCTGGCCGGGCAACCACTGGTACGTCGTGCCGCGCGTCGGCTTCCCCGATCCGCAGACGTTCACCGCCGCCTACGAGCTGCTGAGCGAGTTCCACGACGAGCTGTGGCAGCGCACCGGCGTGTCCCCCGCGCGCACCGTGCTCGGCGGCTTCTCGATGGGGTCGGTGATGAGCTATGCGCTCGCGCTCGGCGCCGGGCGCCCGCTGCCCGGCGGCATCCTGGCCTTCTCCGGGTTCGTCCCGACGGTCGAGGGCTGGCAGCCGCAGCTAGAGCAGCGCGCGGGCACCCGGGCGTTCATCGCGCACGGGCGCAACGATCCGGTTATCAGCGTGGAGTTCGCCCGCCGAGCGCGTGAGCTCCTGACCGCGCGCGGCCTGGACGTCGACTACCAGGAGTTCGCCGGCGGGCACGAAATCGACCCTGCGCACATTCCCGCCGCGCGTCGCTGGCTGAGCCGCACGCTGCCAAGCACTGGGCCGCCTGGCGATGCTCTGCCTGGCGATGCGCGGCCTGACGATGGGCCGCCGGGCGATCGACTCATTTGACGAGCAGCTGCACGATCGCCGCGACGCCGACCAGCACGATCAGCGCTCGCAGGCCGTCGGACGGCAGGCGACGGCCGTAGCGCGCGCCGATCTGCGCGCCGACGATCGACGAGCCGGCGATGATCGCCGCGGGCGCCCACTCGACGTGTGCGGCAAACACGAAGTACGCCCCCGCGACGCCGTTGACGAGACCCGCCAGGACGTTCTTCAGGGCGTTCGTGTGCTGCAGGCTCTGCGGCAACGCGGCGCCAAGGATGCCCAGCAGCAGGATGCCCTGCGCCGCGCCGAAGTATCCGCCGTACACGCCCGCCCCGCACACGGCCAGCGGCGTGAGGACGCGGTGTCCGTGGGGGCGCCGCTCGGCGCGCTCGGCCAGCCGCCGGTTGAGCCTCGGCTGCAGCATCGTGAGGATCAGCGCGAGCGCGATGAACGCGGGCACGACGGCCTTGAACGCGGACGCCGGCAGGACGAGCAGCAGGATCGCCCCCGTCACGCCGCCGAGCACGGACATCGCGCCGAAGCGCAGGACGCGGCCGCCCTGCCCTACCAGCTCGCGCCGGTAGCCGATCGCGCCGGAGACCGAGCCCGGCACGAGGCCGATCGTGTTCGACACGTTGGCCGTCACCGGCGCGTAGCCGAACGCCAGCAACACCGGGAACGTGATCAGCGTCCCGCTGCCCACGATCGTGTTGATCGCGCCCGCCCCCAGGCCGGCGAGGGCGATGGAGATGACCTCGCCGAGGCTCATGTGGATGCGCTGCGCAAGACGTCGCAGCCGTCAGGCGAGGAACTCGACGATCGACGCCGCGAAGCGCGGGTCCGCGACCGCTTCCATGTGGTCCCCGGAGAGAAGCCGCAGCCGCGCGTCTGCAAGCGCCTGCACGAGCACCTCCGGGCGGACCGCCAGCGGGTCGCGATCGCCCGCGAGCAGGAGCGTCGGCGCGCTGATGCGCTGCAGCTCGATCCCCCCTCGATGGATGGAGGAGGCGTGCGCGATCAGCGCCTGGCGGTCCGATCCGAGCGCATCGGCGAGCGCGCGGAAGGCCCTTGCCCCCGGCTCCTCGATCGTCGTCGTGTCCTCGGCGGCGAGCGCCTCGATGATCGAGTCGCTGGAGATCGCGCGCCGGTCCACGCCGCCGCACTCGACGATGCTCGAGCCGACGCCGCCGATCACCAGCCTGCGCACCCGCTCGGCCTCCGCGGCGCTGAAGAGCAGCGCGACGACGGCTCCCATCGAGTAGCCGACGAGGTCGACCTGCGGCGCGTCGATCAGCTCGAGCAGCGTCGCGAGATCGCGCGCCATGCCCTGCTCGCCGTACGCGCCCGGGTCGTGCGGCTTGTCCGAGTCGCCGTGTCCCCGGGCATCGGGCGCGACGACCCGCCGGCCGGCCGCCAGCAGTGCGTCGACGACGCCTGGCAGGACCCAGTTGGCGTGCGCGTGCGCGACGAACCCGTGGTGCAGCACGACGGGCGGCGACGTCGTCGGCTCGCCCCACTCGTGGTAGGCGATCTCGATCTCGTCCCAGCTTCTGAAGCGGTGCGTGGCGGACACGGGCGAGCAGCCTATCTGCGCGCCGCCGATGGCCTCGCCGGCCCGCGGCTAAAGCGCGCGCCGCAATCGGCCGATTCAGAGCATGCGCCGGCCAGCGGCGCGAGTGACGCGACGGGTCCGGCGGCATGATGCTCACCGACAGCACGAACACGAGGACAGGCCCGACGGCTACGCAAGCGGTCGAGAACACACGCGGTCGCAGGCTCAACCACGTCCTCCTCGCTTCGGCGGGGCTCGCACTGCTGCTCGCAGCCCTGGCCACCGTGATCGCGCTCTCCACGCAGGAGTCGCGCTCGCGGCTTCTCGCGACGGACGTCGTGCCGTGGCTGGTCCTGGCCCTCGTGAGCCTGCTCGGCGGGCTGCTCGTGGCGCTCTACGCGCGGTCGCTGGCCGATCGCAGCAGGCTGGCGGAGCTCTCGCGCACGATGGAGCAGACGGCCCGCACCGACTCGCTCACGGGCCTGCACAACCGTCGCGGCCTGGCCGGACACCTGACACGTGCAACGGCGCATGCCCGTCGCCGCGGCGAGCCCGTCTCGGTGCTGATGATCGATCTCTACCGCTTCAGGTATACGAACGAGCGCTTCGGTCACGAAGCGGGTGACGAGGTGCTGTGCGCGGTCGCCGATTGCATGCGCGACATGTTGCGCTCCGACGATGTCTATGGCCGCTGGGGCGGCGACGAGTTCCTCGTGGTCCTTCCCGGGACCGACCTGCGCCAGGCGCGCTTCGTGGCCGAGCGTCTGCGCACCTCGGCAGGCGCGGTCGAGTTGAGCGATATCGGGCTCCACGAGGGTGTGCCGATGAGCATCGGTGTCGCCGCGGCCGTGCAAACCCATCCGGAAGAGCTCGTACGCGCCGCCGACGTCGCTCTTTATCGCGCGAAGGCGACCGGGCGCGTGGAGCTCGAGGAGCCCGGCAAGCAGCTCCTCGCGCCCAAGCCCTCCTAGGCCATCCGCGTCGCGAGCCACACTGGCCGTGTGAGCCCCGCGAGAATCCAGGTGCCGCTGGTCGCTGGAGGAGCGCCGTGAGCGTCCTGCGCGACATCGCGCGCACGCTTCGTCCCGCGCCCGGCGACCGCCATGGCCCGCTGCCGCCGATGCTCGTAACCCTGACGGTCGTGACAGGTCTCGTGGACGCGGCCAGCTACCTGAAGCTCGGCCACGTGTTCGTCGCCAACATGACCGGCAACGTCGTGTTCCTCGGCTTCGCGCTGGCGGGCGCCGGGGGCCTGTCGATCGCCGCGTCGCTGTTCGCGCTCGCCTCATTCATGCTCGGAGCGCTTGCCGGCGGATGGCTGGGCGCGCAGAACGCCTCGCATCGCGGGCGCCTGCTGCGCGCGGCCAACGGCGCTCAGGCCGCCCTGCTGGTGCTCGCCCTGCTGCTCGTGCTGGTGGCGCGCGAACCGCTGGCCGAGGCCGTCCGCTATGGCCTTATCGTGCTGCTCGCGCTGGCGATGGGCGTGCAGAACGCCGCCGCCCAGCGCATCGCGATACCCGAGTTCACGACGACCGTCCTCACTCGACGCTCACCGGGATCGCCTCCGAAGCGCGCCTCGTGGGCGGCGCGGGCTCGCGGCTCGGCCCGCGCGCCGTGGCCGTCTGCGCGATGCTGCTCGGCGCGCTCGCCGGCGCCCTGCTGGCCGTGCACGTGTCGGTCGCCGCCACGCTCGCCGTGGCGCTCGCGCTGGCCGCCGCCGTCGCATTGGCCGCGCACGCCCAATCCGGCTCCGACGCCGCCTGGACGCGCGCCTGAGCCCCGCCTATTTGACCGTCAGCGTGCCTTCCATGCCCGCCTGGCGATGCCCCGGGACCGAGCAGTAGAACTTGTACGTGCCCGCTTTGAGGTTGACCGCGAGCGTCTTCGAGCCGCCTTCGAAGATCGGGGTGGCTCCGACGACCGCGCCCGAGGAGGACGCGATGGTCACGTCGTGGGCGACCGGAGATTTGTTGGTGAAGTCGATCGTGACCTTGCCGGCCTTGGCGCTCAGCGACGTCGTGTCGAACTTCAGCTGACCTTCGGGGTCGGCCGCTAGGCTCAGCGTGCCCCCGCTTTCGCCGCCGGCGGCGGGCGCGGGCGTCGAGGACGTAGCCGAGCTCGTCGTCGGGGTCGCTGCGGGGGCGCTTGCCGAGGAGGAGCTGTTGTTGGACGAGCTGCCGCATCCTGCGAGCGCGAGCAGCGACGCGGCGAGCGCCAGCAACGAGATCATGGACATCCAGCGCGCCTTCGGGCGGCCTGCGACTTGGAACCTCACGGTCAGATCCTCCATTGGTTGGGGTCGTCGGTTCTAAGGACACCGCCCGATTCGGATCCTTCCCGGTCGCCTCGACCGCCGGGCGCAACTACGACACGAGCATACGCTGGTCGGCGCCGCGTGCCTATACGGTTGAGCTATGCGCACTTAAGATCACCTATGGCTTGTTAGTACTTGTATCCGCCAACGTGACTGCTCTCGCGCCACGATTCGCGCCGGTCGTGCTCAAGCCGCTGGTGGTCATAGATTCGGATGGCGCTTGGCTTGAAGGGATGGCCCGAGCGGGTCCGTATGAGCCCGCTACGGGCGCCCTCCATCCATGTCTCGGCCGCTTCTTTGAATGTCCGCGCCGTGGGAGCACGCATCGCGCCCTGTCGAACCTTCGGCCTGCTCACCTCCTGCCATTCGGTCGCCTGGGCGCGCGTGTCGAACGTCTTACGGATCTTCTTGCAGTCGGCCTTGGAGTAGACGGACGCCTCCCACGGGCAGCTACAGCGTCCGCCCTTGCATCGCAGCCCGTGCCGTTGTCTGAGTCCCGTAGCGGCCATCAGGTCGAGGTCACGCCTCGGAGCCAGTCCCGCCAAGGTCCTCGCCGTTCGGGTCGCTGCCGCTGAACGGCGGCCTGGCGAAGTTGGCAAAAATCAAGAAATCGAGCAGCTTCATATCCGGAGTAAGTTCGACACTGCCTAGGCTGCGATCGCCGAAACGGACGTCTACGTGCAGCGTCACGATCAACTCCTCTGCGCTCATCGTCGAGATCGCTTCCGCGAACGCCAGGCGCTTCGCGGCAATCGCATCGAGCGCCCGTTCTTCCTCGGCGTTCCCGCCGCGGCAGAGTTCCTCCTCCTCGG
>DATHGU010000204.1:0-4527 GCA_035317495.1 Solirubrobacteraceae bacterium | reverse complement strand
CAGGCGGGGCAGGCGGGCACACCGCCCGGACGGGCTGGGTCGGCCCGGCTCAGGACGCGGGGCGCGGCATCAGAATCTGCTCGATCGAATCCGCCCGCAGCGGCTGTGAGCAGCGGATGAGCACCCCCATCAGCCAGGGATCCTCCTCGGAGGTTTCAAAGCGCACCGGCATCTGCGTGAGCAGCGACTGGATCGCCTGCTCGCGCTTGACGCCGATCACGCCTCCGCGCGGGCCGGTCATGCCCACATCGGTGATGTAGGCGGTGCCTTTCTCGAGAACGCGTGCGTCGGCCGTCGGCACGTGCGTGTGCGTGCCCACGACTGCCGTCACGCGGCCGTCCAGATGCCAGCCCATCGCGACCTTCTCGGAGGTCGCCTCGGCGTGCATGTCGACGAGGATGTGCCCGACGGCGCCGAGCTCCGCCAGCGCCACCTCGATCTCGGTGAACGCCGAGCGCCCGGCACGCAGGTAGAGGTTCCCGCTGAGGTTCACAACGCCGAGGCGCAGCCCGTCGTGCTCGATCACGCAGGTGCCGTGTCCGGGCTGGCTGCGCAAGAAGTTGGCGGGGCGCACGATGCGCGGCTGCGAGTCGAGGTAGGCGTAGATCTCGCGCCGGTGGTAAGTGTGGTTGCCAAGCGTTATGGCGTCGATGCCCGACGCCAGCAGCTCGTCGGCGATCTTAGGGGTGATGCCGAGGCCCCCGGCGATGTTCTCCCCGTTGACGATCACGAACGTCGGCGCATAGCGCTCGCGTAGGACGGGAAGACTCTCAAGCAGAGTGCGTCGTCCGATGCCACCGACCACGTCTCCGACAAACAGGATGCTCGCCGCTGCGCCGTCCGCGGGGCCTTCGTGAACCTCCGCCGCGGGGGCCGGTCCGCCCGCTGGCGCCGCCTGGGGCTCAGCCATACTTTGGCGATGGTGGGAGGCAAGTGACGGACGTCCCCGAGAACGCTCCGGAGGAGGCCCCGCCCACCGACGAGGAGCGGGCACTCGCCGACGAGTCCAAGCGGCGTGCACCGCCGACCGAGCCGCCACGCGCCGTCGTTCCGCGCTGGATCCAGCTCATCGTGCTTCCGCTCGGCCTGCTCGGGCTGTGGGAGCTCGCGAAGGCGGCGGGCAGCGTGCTGATGATTTTCATCGTCGCGGGGCTCATCGCGCTGATCCTCAACCCGGCTGTCTCCTTTCTCCAGCGCAGGCGCCTTCCCCGCGGACTGGCCGTGCTCGCCGTCTACCTCGGGTTCTTCCTGGCGCTCGCCGGGATCGGCGTGGCAGTCGCGAACCCTATCTCCAACCAGGTGCGCACGTTCTCGGACAACCTGCCGCACCTCGTGGACGAAGCGAACAAGCAGATCGCCACGTTCCAGAGCGAACTGAACAAACAGGGCATCCACGTGCACCTCGTCAAGCAGGGCAAAACCGCGCTGCAGAGCATTCAGGAGAAAGTCGCCAAGAGCGCGGGCAAACTGGCCTCTTCGAGCGCCAGCCTGCTGACCGAAGCGGCGAGCGCGATCTTCGACCTCGTGCTGATCTTCGTGCTATCGGTGTACATGCTGATCTACGGTCCCGAGATCGGCCGGCTCGTGCGCCGGGCGATGCCCGACAGCGACGGCACGCGTGCCGACGACTATCCCCATCTCGTGCAACGCGCGGTCTCGCGTTACATCGGCGGCCAGCTGCTGTTCAGCGTGATCATGGGCACCTCCACCGGTGTGGCGCTGTACCTCTTCGGCGTGCTCGGCATCTTCCCCGACGGAGAGAAGTACGCGATCGCGTTCGCCGTGTTCTACGGCGTGATGGAGCTTGTCCCTTACATCGGCCCGATCCTCGGCGCACTGCCACCGACGCTCGTGGCGCTGTTCACCAAACCGATCTCTGCGCTGTGGCTGATTCTGCTGTTCATCGGCCTGCAGCAGCTCGAGGGCCACATCGTGGCGCCGCAGGTCTTCGGGCACACGCTGCGCATCAATCCCGTGCTGGTGATCTTCGCGCTGCTGCTGGGATTGCACGTCGACGGGATCGTCGGCGCCCTCGTGGCGCTGCCGCTGCTGTCGATCTTGCGCGAGACGGTCGTCTACCTGAGCCGCCATCTGACCCTCGAACCATGGGACCGTTCGCGAGAGGGCCTGTCGTAGGCGCGTGGAAGGCCTGAGCGAGCCGGTTCTGAGCGTCAGCGGACTCGCCAAGCGCTACGGCGAGCGCGAGGCGCTGCGAGACGTGAGCTTCGACGTTCGCGCCAGGGAACTGGTCGCGGTCGTCGGGCCAAACGGCGCCGGGAAGACCACGCTGCTGTCGATCATCGCCGGCGTGCAGCGCGCGAGCGCCGGCAGCGTAAGCGGTTCGGCCGGCACGCGCGGCGGCCACGCGATCGGCTGGGCGCCGCAGCGGCCGGCGCTCTACTCGAAGCTCTCGGTTGCCGAGAACCTGCGGCTGTTCGCGCACCTGGAGCGGGTCCCGGACGTCGAGCCGGCCGTAGCACGCATGCTCGAGCAGACCGGCCTCGGCGATCGCGCGGACGAACCCGTTGAACGTCTCTCGGGCGGCAATCGACAGCGTGTCAACGTGGCGCTGGGTCTGATCGCCGACCCCCAGATCCTGACGCTCGACGAGCCCACTTCCGCGCTCGACCCGGGCCAGCGCGCGCGCCTGTGGGAGTTCGTCGCCGCACTCGCCGCGCGCGGCACGCCGGTGCTCTTCTCCACGCACCATGTGAGCGAGGTGCGTCGCTACGCGACGCGGGCGATCGTGCTGGCGGACGGGGAGCTGCTGTTCGACGGGCCACCGAGCGCGCTGGTCGCAGGCGGGGCCGGCGAGGCGGACTTCGAGGCGTCGTTCCTGGCCTTTCTGCACGAGCGGGGGCACGGATGAGGTGGCTGCTGGCCAAGGATCTGCTGATCCTGCGCCGCTCGCGGCTGCTCGTGGGGGTGCTGGTCGTATATCCGATCGCGATCGCGCTGCTGATCGGGCTGGCGATCTCGCGCGGTCCCGGCAAGCCGAAGGTCGCGATCGTCGACCGAACGTCGCCCGGCCAGACGGTCCAGGTGGGCAGCCAGCGCGTGCCCGTCAGTCGTTACGCGGAACAGCTGTTCGACCAGGTGCAGTCGGTGCGCGTGCCGACTCGTGCCCAGGCTGTTCGGGAGATCAAGTCGGGCAAGGTGCTTGCGGCCGTCGTGATCCCCCCGAACATCGCCGCGCGGCTGGGCTCGGGGCTGCGCCAGGCGCAGCTTGAAGTGCTCTACAACGGCAACGCGCTGGAGCAGTCGCTCGTGCAGTCGCAGATAGACGCCGCGCTCGCGCAGGCCAACATCGGCTTCTCCGAACAGATACAGCGCGCCGCCGCGCAGGCGCTCGGCGCGCTGCTGAGCGGGCGCAACCTCGGCGCGCTCGGCTCGCCGGACTTGATCGGGCTCAAGCAGATCCCACCGACGCTCCACGGGATCATCGCGCGGTTGCCGCCGGGCGCCGATCGCGCCGCGCTCGAACGGATCGAGACCTTCGCGGCGTTCGCCGCGCAGAACCTGCTTCTGGCCAAGAACGTGCTGAGCACGGTCGGCCAGCCGATCCAGGTCAAGAGCACGCTGATCGCGGGTCGTCGTACGCCGCTGAACACGTTCGCGGTGGTCGTCGCAGTCAGCGTCTCGCTGATGTTCGTGTGCATGCTGCTGGCCTCCGGCGGCGTCGCGCTCGAGCGCGAGGAGCACACGCTGGCGCGCCTCGTGCGCGGGCTCGTCTCGCGCGGGGGGCTGCTCGCCGAGAAGGCCCTGCTCGCGGCGGGCTGCTCGCTGCTGCTCGCCCTCGCGATGCTCGCCGGGATCGGCGCCTTCGTGGCGCTCGACTGGAGCCGCGTCGGGCTGTGGCTGGCCGCGCTCGCATTCGGCGCCGCGGGCTTCGCTGCGCTTGGCGTGGCGATCGGGGTCCTCGCGCGAGAGGTGCGCGCGGCCTCCCTGCTCGCCTTCCTGCTCTCGCTGCCGCTCGCGTTTCTCGCGCTCGTCCCGAGCGGCGCGGTCGGAGCGGGCCTGTACGACGTGATCTCGGCGATCTCGTTCGTGTTTCCCTTCAAGGCCGCGCTGCAGGCGCTCGACGCGGCCGTCAACGATGCCGCCCCGTCGATCGGCGGCTCGCTCGCGCATCTCGCCGCCCTGACCGTTCTGTTCGGGGCGCTCGCGCGCGTCGGCCTGCGGCGCGTGGACTGAGCGCGGCGCGTCGAGCCTCGGCTGGATGGAGCGGCCGACGCGTGCCGCGAGCGTGGACTCTCTAAAGGGAAAATAGCGTTCAGGCCGCCACCGCCTCTTGGAGCGTGACGGTGTGCCCGAGCGCTTCGAGCTGGGCGATCAGGCGGCGGGCTTGGCGTTCGGGGTTGCGGTGGCGGAAGTACTCGCCGCCGGGGTCTTTGTAGAGCTCGCCGGTGGAGAGCATGTGCCAGATGGCGCAGATGATCGAGTGCTTGACAGCGCCGAGCGCGCGGCCGTGGCCGACACGCGGCTTCAGGCGCCGGTATTGGGCCTGCAGGTAGCTGTCGTTGGTGT
>DATHGU010000203.1:0-6505 GCA_035317495.1 Solirubrobacteraceae bacterium | reverse complement strand
TCGGGGGGGCGTATTTCACCCTGTCCACGGGCGCGCCGGCCTACGCGGGCGTGTTCTCCGCGTGGTGCGACCTGCGTGAGGCCGTCCCGTATGCGTTCGGCTACATCATGGCCGCTAAGGTCGGCACGGGCATCGTGGCCGAGCTCGGCGCGATGCGCATCTCCGAGGAGATCGACGCGCTCGAGGTGATGGGCGTCGACTCGATGGTCTTCCTCTGCGCCACCCGCCTACTCGCCGCCTGGATCGTGTTGCCGTTCATGTACATCTCGGCGATCGGCGTGGCGTACCTTGGCTCCTACCTTGCGGTGGTCAAGCAGCTCGGGTTTGTATCTTCGGGCGGCTTCCTGCTGATCTTCTGGCAGTTCCAGAACGCCCCGGACCTGTTGTTCAGCGTAATCAAGGGCATGTCCATGGCCACGGTGATCGTGCTCGTCGCCTGTTACTACGGCTACAACGCCAGCGGTGGGCCGGCCGGTGTGGGGACGGCCACGGCGAAGTCGATGGTGCTGAACCTCGTGTTCGTGACCCTCATCGGCATGCTCGGAACGCAGGTCTTCTGGGGTGCCAACCCGCGCGCCCCGATCGGCGGCTAGATTGGGCGCTCGTTGCTCGGCTGGCCCTCGCGTCCGGGGTTCTCCGGTCCGTCCGCCCGCCGGGCCCGCAATGCCGTCACAACCCACCCGCTACGCTGACCGCGATGTCGAAGACGCTTGTGATAGCCGAGAAGCCCTCAGTCGGGCAGGATCTCGCGCGCGTGCTCAAGGGCCCCTTCCAGAAAGGCGAGGGTTGGCTGGAAGGGCCGGAGCATGTCATCACGTGGGCCGTCGGGCACCTCGTTCAACTTGCCGAACCGGACGAGTACGACCCCAAGCTCAAGCGCTGGCGGATGGACGACCTGCCGATCGTGCCGGAGCACTTCAAGCTGGTTGTGCGCGACGAGCGCTCGCGCAAGCAGATGTCGGTTGTCACCAAGCAGATCGGTCGCGACGACGTCGCCGATGTCGTCAACGCCTGCGATGCAGGCCGCGAGGGGGAGCTGATCTTCGCGTACCTGTATGAGAAGGCCAAAGGCAAGAAGCCCGTCAGCCGGCTGTGGCTGAACTCGATGACGAACGCAGCGATGAAGGAGGCCTTCACGTCGCTGCGTCCAGCCGAGGACTTCGTGCGCCTGGAGCAGGCGGCGAGGTCGCGTTCGGAGGCCGACTGGATCGTCGGCATGAACGCCACGCGCGCGGCGACGATCCGCCTGCGCAGCTCCTTCGATGGCGCGGTGTCGCTGGGGCGCGTGCAGACGCCGACGCTCGCGATCATCGCCCGCCGCGAGGAGGAGGTCAAAGCGTTCGTGCCCGAGCCCTACTGGCTAGTGGATGGCATCTTCGAGGCCGACGGCAAGCGCGTATATGAAGGTCGCTTCCACGAGGGCGCCAAGCCGCGCATTGCCACCGCCGAGAAGGCCGAGGCGATCGTGCGCGCGTGCGAGGGCAAGCCGGGCCTGATCACGAAGCTCGAGAAGAAGGAGCAGCGCGAGAAAGCGCCGATGCTCTACGACCTGACGACGCTGCAGCGCGAGGCGAACAACCGCTACGGGTTCTCCGCCAAACGCACGCTCGCCGCGGCGCAACGCTGCTACGAGGAGCACAAGGCGCTGACTTATCCCCGCACGAACTCGCGCTACCTGACGACCGACATGGTCGCGGAGATCAAGCCGATCGCCGAGCTGGTCGGCGCGCAGCCCGAGTACCGCAAGGGCGCCGAGTACGTCACGGGGCTCGACCTGTTGCCACTGGCGCGCGTCGTGAACGACGAGAAGGTCACCGACCACCACGCGATCATCCCTACCCGCTCCGAGCACAAGCTCGACAAAATGGGCTCCGACGACCGGCGCATCTACGACATGGTTGCGCGACGCTTTCTCGCCGTCTTCCATCCGGAGGCCGTGTTCGAGAACACGCGCGTGGAGACGACCGTGGGCGCCTCGGAGACGATGGGCGACGGGCACGTGTTCCGCACGCGCGGCAAGCTGCTGCTCGTGCCGGGTTGGCGAGGGGTGTACGACGAGGTGGCATCCGACGCCGCGCCGAAGGGGGAGGAAGACGAGGGCGTCGACCAGCAGCTACCCAGGCTGGAGGACGGCGAGACCGTCCAGACGAAGGAGATCGCGAGCGATCGCAAGGAAACCAAACCTCCACGCCGCTACAGCGACGCGTCGCTGCTCGGCGCGATGGAGACGGCGGGCAAGCTCGTCGACGACGACGAGCTGCGCGAGGCGATGAAGGAGTCGGGCATCGGCACGCCGGCCACGCGCGCGGCGATCATCGAGCGGCTGATCACGGTTGGCTACGTCGAGCGCGACGCGCGGGCGCTCGTGGCTACGGAGAAGGGACTCAATGTAATCAGGCTGCTCGACGCGCACGCTCTTACCTCGCCGGAACTGACCGGCAGCTGGGAGCACCGGCTGGGCAAGATCGAGCGCGGCGAGGATTCGCGCAAGGACTTCATGAGCGATATCGCGGGCTTCGCCGAGCAGACGGTCAAGAAGCTCGACGAGACGCTCAAGGACGTGCGCATCCCGCGCGCCAAGCTGGGGCCGTGTCCGGTGTGCGGTCACGAGATCTCCGAGAACCGCAAGGGCTACTCATGCTGGGCACGCGAGGATCCCGGCTGCGGGTTCGTCATCTGGAAGTCGAAAGCCGGCAAGACGCTGCCCGTCCAGATCGCGCGCGAACTGATCAAGACGGGCTACACCGAGCGCGCCGTGACGGGCTTCCGCGGGCGCAGCGGCCGCTCGTTCAGGGCGCATCTGGCGATGAGCCAGACGGAGGACGGCAAATGGCGTGTCGAGTTCGACGAGGAGTGGGCCAAGGAGGGTGCCAAGCCGCCGGAGGCCGAGGCCGAGTCCAGCGAGCTGACGAGCGCCAAGTCCAAGGACGACGCGCCAGCCGCGGTCGGTCAACGCAGCGCCGCGTAGCGCCTCGACGGCGCCGGGCTGACGCTCGTTCGCACCCCGCGGCGATGTCGGGCGGGTGCGCGAGGATGGGCGCAGGATGCCGATCACGCTCATAACGGGACCCGCGAACGCGGGGAAGGCCGAGCTGGTGATGGACGCGATGCGGCGGCACGTCGCCCACGGCGAAGAGCCGTTGCTCGTCGTGCCGACGCGAGCTGACGTCGAGCACTACCTGCGCGAGCTGGCCGGCGAGCGGGCGGCGGTCGGCGTGCGCGTGGAGCGCTTCGCGGACCTGATCGACGAGGCGGTCCAGCGCGCGGGCGTGCGCGAGCCGATCCTCGGCGCGGTGGCGCGCGAGCGAGTGCTCGAGGCGCTCGCTGGCCGGACTTCGATCGCTCGCGCGGACGACGCTCCGGTGGCTCCCGGCGTCGTGCGCGCCCTGGCGGACTTCCTCGCCGAGCTGCAGGTTCGGCGCGTGAGCCCCGCGAGGCTCAGCCAGGCGCTGTCGGCGTGGCTGGCCGCCGATGGACCGGGAGCCACACAGGGCGAGTTGGGAAGGTTATTCGCCGAGTACCGTGCGACGCTCACGCGACTCGGCCGCCTGGACTCGGAGCAGCGCGCCGTACGCGCCTTCGACGCGCTGCGCGAGCGCCCGGCCCTGTGGGGCGGGGCGCCGGTGCTCTTCTACGGCTTCGACGACCTGACCAGCCTGCAGATCGACGCGATCGAGACGCTTGGCAGCGTCGTCGGGGCGCACGTGACGGTGTCGCTGGCCTTCGAGCCGGGCCGCGCGGCGTTCGCCGGGCGCGCCGCGACGTTCCATGCCCTGGCTCCGCTCGCCAGCGAGCACCGCGAGCTCCACTCGCGCGCCGAGCACTACTCGCCGGGCTCGCGTGCCGCGCTCAGCCACCTCGAGCGCTCACTGTTCGAGCCGCACGGCGCGCGGATCGACCCCGGGGCCGCGATCCGCCTGCTCGAGGGCGGCGGCGAGCGCGCCGAGCTCGAGCTGATCGTCCGCGAGCTCGGCGCGATGCTGAAGGGGGGGATGGCGCCGGAGGAGATCGCAGTCCTCGTGCGGCCGGGCGGAACGGTCACTGAGTTGCTCGAAGAGGTCCTCTCGGCCGCGGGCATCCCGTTCGCGCTGCAGCGGCGGCGCCCCTTCGGCGACGCCGCAGTCGGCAGGGCGATGCTCGGGCTGCTGCGCTGCGTGCCGGCGCAGGACAGCTCATGCAGCGGCGAGCTCGGCGACCTGCTCGCCTGGCTGCGCGCGCCGGGGCTGATCGAACGCGGCGCGCTTGTGGACGCACTGGAGATCAGGGCGCGGCGCGCCGGCGCGCTGAGCGCGCAGGAGGCCAGGGGGCTGTGGGAGGCGCGTCACTGGCGCCTCGAGGCGATCGACCGACTCCAGGACGCCGCCGGTAGTGGCGCGCCGGCACTGCTCGAGCGCGCGGCGCGCGAGCTCTACCGGCTGTTCTGTGCCCCGCGGCGCGCCGGCGCGCGCGTCCTCGAGGCCGATGAGCTCGACGAGGCGGCTGCGCTCGCAGCCGGGCGCGCCGCGCTCGCCGAGCTGCGCGATCTCGCGCGCCTGGACCCCGCGCTCGCGCCCGTCGGCGCTGACGAGCTGGCGCGCACGCTGGAGCGCGTCGAGTTCGTCAGCGGAGAGCGCCCCGTGCCGGGCGCCGTTGCCGTGCTCGACCCGCTCGCGCTTCGCGCACGCCGGGTGCGCGCGCTGTTCGTCTGTGGTCTGCAGGAGGGCGTCTTCCCGGCTCGCGCCCGACCCCAGCCGTTCCTGGCCGAGGAGGAGAGGCGACGGCTTGCCGAGGTCTCGGGGCTGTGGTTGGGAGAGCAGGAGGACGTACTGGCCTCCGAGCGGTATCTGCTGTATGCGGCGCTGTCGCGTCCCGAGGAGCAGCTGATCCTCAGCTGGCACGTGGCCGACGACGACGGGGAGACCGCCTCGCGCTCGTTGTTCGTCGACGACGTCTGCGATCTGTTCGCCGAGCGCCTGTCCAGCGAACGTCTGCGCCGCCCGCTGGGGGCCGCCGAGGACTCACGCCCGGCGACGACGTCGCGCCCGCCGCCCACCCCAGGCGATCCGCTGCGCGACGAGCAGCTGCTGGCCGGTCTGCGTGAGCACGTCTGGTCGGCAACGTCGCTCGAGAAGTGGATCAGCTGCCCGGTGGCGTGGTTCGTGGAGCGGATGCTGCGACCGGAGGCATTCGAGCCCGAGCCCGAGCCGTTTGCCCGCGGCGGGCTTGCCCACGTAGCGCTGAAGGAGACGCTCGAAGGACTGCGCAGCGAAACCGGCTCGGCACGCGTAACGCCCGCGAACCTGCGCCTCGCGCGCGATCTGCTCGCCGCCGCCCTCGCCGCCAACGAGGCCGCACGTCCCCTGTCTGTCTCGCCCGAGCGCCGAATCGCCGTGCGACGGCGGCTGCACGCCGACCTTGGGCGCTATCTCGAGCATGTCGCCGAGAACGAGAATCCCCTGGAACCGGCCGAGTTCGAGCTAGGGTTCGGGTTCGAGGAGGGCGACGCGGGGGGTGAGGCGAGCGAGCTGCCAGCGTTCGAGCTGGGCGGCGACGTGCGGATGCGAGGGAGCATCGATCGGGTCGATATCGGCGAGCAGGGCGAGGCGGTCGTCTACGACTACAAGAGCAGCCAGGCGCCGGCCGCGGCGCGATGGATCAAAGACGGAAACCTGCAGGTCGCGCTCTACATGCTGGCGGTCGAGCAGCTCCGCGGCCTGCGGTCTGTCGGCGGCTTCTACCAGCCGCTGTCGGGCGAGGACCTCCGCGCTCGCGGGGTCCTCGACGGCGAGAGCGGAGTCGAGATCCCCTGCCTGCGGACCGACGTCCGCGAGAGCGCGGAGCTGCGCGAGCTGCTCGCGGCAGCGTTGGCGGAGGCGCGCGAGGTCGCCGCTCAGGCCGCTCGTGGCGAACTGCAGGCGCGACCGGCGACGTGTGCGTTCAAGGGCGGCTGCAGTCACCCGACGATCTGTAGGTGCGAGTGGTGATGTCCGAGGGGGCGGACGACCCGCAGCTGGAGATGTTCGCGGGCGGCGACGTGACAAGCGACGCGCGCGTGGATGAGCACGGCTCTCTGCCGGAGGAGCCCTGCAGCCTTCCGGGCGAGCCCGGCGCCTTGCCGGACGAGCCGGCCGCCTTGACAGCCGAGCAGGAGCAGGCGATCTCGCGCAGGGCCGAGCCGCTGCTCGTCTCGGCGGCCGCCGGGAGCGGCAAGACCTCGGTGCTAGTCGAGCGCTTCGTCCGGGCGATCCGCGAGGACGGCATCGCCCCCGGAAGCATCCTTGCGATCACATTCACCGAGCGTGCGGCCGGCGAGTTGCGGGCGCGGGTGCGGGCCCGGCTGCTCGAGCGCGGCGACCGCGAGGCGGCGCGGGACACCGAGGCGGCCTTCGTCGGCACCTTCCATGGCTTCTGTGCTCGCCTGCTGCGCGCTCATCCGTTGGCGGCCGGACTCGACCCCGACTTCGCGATCATCGACGAGGGGCTCGCGGGACGCCTGCGGGAGCGCGCGTTCGAAGCGGCCGTGCGC
>DATHGU010000202.1:0-2234 GCA_035317495.1 Solirubrobacteraceae bacterium | reverse complement strand
CTCCCGTTGCCGCGCTTACGTCTTTGACCGTACCTTGGCCCGTAGCCTTCAGGGCCATTAGAACCGCGCGTTGTTGGTCGGTGAGTTCCGTATCTCGACGCTAGCGCGGCGCTAGAGGGCCGTCAAGATCGCCTCGATGCGGCAGGCTCAGCCGGCGAGGGAGAGATATACGCCGAGCCTATGGCGCGTCATCGAATACCTATTCGACAATCCCGCCCGGAATGCCAGACGATTCGGTCGGTTCCCAAACCAGGGGCAGTCGCGCGGGGTTCCCTCGCCTCTGCTGCCAACGGCGCGGAGACACAGAGAGGGGGGCTTCGCCCTTCGAACCGGGACTGGTTGCTCGAAACTGAGACAGTGCGCGTGTGAGCGCCGCCGAGCTGTGGCGCCGCGGCCAGCAGGGCTGGCCGCGGCGCTTCCCCATCGCGCAGTTCCCGAACCCGCCGTTGCTCCTCGCGCTCGCGGGGTCGGGACTCGCCGCGGTGACCGGCGGGAGCACACACGACGTCGGCCGCGCGATCTTCACGCTCGCACTGGCCGTGTGGGCCGGGGAGGAGGCGGCATTCGGAGTCAACTGGTTCCGTCGCCTTGTCGGGCTGGCGGTGCTCGTGTGGATCGCCGTGACGGTCCTCAACGAGGCGAGCGTGTGACGCGCGAGAGCCGTCCCGGCGTCGGGCGCCGTCCAGACGCCGCCCCGTTACGCGCCGAGGTCCGATCGCGCAGCCGGCTGAGCAGCTCCCGCTCGGCTTCAGCGGCCTGACGCGTCAGCGCTCCGGCGAGCTCGACGGCGCCTCGCTGAACGACCCAGTATCCGGTTGCGGTCTGTTTGACGGTCAGTTGTTGGTCAGGCACTAGACCTACACTACCCTCGTTGCGAGCCGGCGCGGTTGCCAGGGCGTGAACGTCGCGCGCGCGATCGACTCATGGCATATCTTCGACCCGCGGCGGACGGCGCTGAAGTCGCTCTGGACGTACGTTGCATCGCCGCGTTCCGCGCCCGCCGGGCGTGGTCTTCGGGCCGGGCGCGCGCATCAGCAGCTACCGTGGGCCGATGGCCGCCAGAAGCGATGCAACGGTCAAGCGCCTGACGCTTCTCGCGTGCATCCTGGGCTCGGGAATCGCGCTGCTCGACGGGACGGTCGTGAACGTTGCGCTGCCGACGATCCAGCGCGCGCTCGGCGGGGGGCTGGCGGCGCAGCAGTGGGTCGCCAACGGCTACCTGCTGACGCTCGGGTCGCTGATCCTGGTCGGCGGCTCGCTCGGGGACCTGTTCGGCGAGCGGCGGGTGTTCGCGCTCGGCGTCTCGGGCTTCGGCGTCGCCTCGCTGGCGGCGGCGCTGGCGCCGAGCATCGGCGCGCTCGTCGTGGCGCGCGCCGTGCAGGGCATCGCCGGCGCGCTGCTCGTGCCGAGCTCGCTGGCCGTGATCGTCAACACATTCCCCGAATCAGAGCGCGGAGCGGCGATCGGCAGCTGGACGGCGTGGGGCGCGATCTTCGGCGTGCTGGGCCCGCTGGCGGGCGGCGAGTTGCTGGCGATCGCCTCTTGGCGGTGGATCTTCCTGATCAACATCCCGCTGGCGATCCTGTGCGTCGCGCTGATCGAGCTGGCGATCCCGCGCTCGGCCCCGCGCCAGCCGGGCGCCCGGCGGATCGACTACTTCGGCGCCGTGCTGTGCGCCGCGGGTCTTGGTGGACCGGTGTTCGCGCTGATCGAGCAGCCACGCCTCGGTTGGTCGAGCCCGGCGGTGTACGGCCCGCTGATCGCGGGGGCCGCGCTGCTCGGCGCGTTCACGTTCTACGAGTCGCGTGCGCGCGATCCGATGCTGCCGCTCGGGCTGTTCCGCCGGCGGAACTTCTCGGCGGGCAACATCGAGACGTTCTCGATGTATGCGGGCCTGGCGATCCTGTTCTTCTTCCTGATCCTGTTCCTGCAGCAGATCGGCGGCTACTCGCCACTGGACAGCGGCCTGGCGACGCTACCGGTGACCGTGGTGATGTTCGTGGCCTCGCGGCGCTTCGGCGCCCTGGCCGACCGCTTCGGCCCGCGCTTCTTCATGGGCGCCGGGCCGCTCTTGGCGGCGGCCGGTCTGCTGCTCTTTCAACTGATCGGTACGAAGGCCGACTACGTCTCCGAAGTGCTGCCGGGCCTGCTCGTGTTCTCGCTTGGGCTGACGATGACCGTCGCGCCGCTGACGGCCGCCGTGCTGCAGGGAGCGGAGAAGGAGGCGGGCATCG
>DATHGU010000201.1:0-6296 GCA_035317495.1 Solirubrobacteraceae bacterium | reverse complement strand
ACCTCTCCCGCGCCGCGGCCCCGGCCTCGGTGAGCTCGACCATGACCACGCGCCCGTCTCCCGGCAGCCCCTTGCGCTGAACCCAGCCCTTCTCCTGCAGGCGCTTGACGAGCAGCGTCATCGTGGGTTGAGCGATCCCCTCGAGGGCGGTCAGCTCCGTGATCCTTCGCGGCCCTTCCACGAGGATGCTCAGGACCTCCATTTCGGTGCGCGAGATCTCGCTGCTGCGCACCTGCTTGACGAGCAGCCGCACGAGGATCGCCGCGCGTGAGGGAAGGTGCTGGGCGATGTAGTCCAGCCGCTGCTCGCGTCCAACCCCGGGCATCGTTGCGGTCGACGACATATTGAAAACTATATAGTTTTATGATATAGATGTCAACGTATTCGCGCTCCATTCGATAGAGGGGCACATCATGTTCCAGAACATCCTCCTCGCCACCGACGGCTCGGCGGACGCCGATCGGGCGCTCGCGCAGGCGATCGACCTGGCCGAGTCAGAGCACGCCCGATTGACGCTCTTCAGCGCCGTTGTCAATCCCCCCGCCGCCACTTACCTCGGCGCGGGCGGCGCCGCCGCGGCGGCGCTCGCCCGCGACGCCGAGACCGATGCCGAGACGATCCTGCGGACAGCCGTTCAGCTGGTGCCGGACGGCGTCTCGGTCCGCACCGCGCTGAGCCACGAGCCCGTGAGGCAGGCGCTCATCCACCAGATCGATGAGGGAGCACACGATCTCGTGATCATGGGCTCGCGCGGGCGCGGCGCGCTGCGCGCGGTGCTGCTCGGCAGCGTCAGCCACTACGTGCTGCACCACAGCCCCGTCCCGGTGCTGATCGTGCACGCCGAGCCCGCGCCAGGAGCCGAATGCTCCGCGACCGTCCCCGACGATCGATCGGCAACCGATCGGCGGCCCGTCAATGCAAGCGCCTGAGGCGGAGCATCGGGACGCTCGTAACGTGCCTGCCCAGGCGGGACCGGGTGACCCGTTCAGCGACGGGGCCGGCGGTCGCGCCGTCTCGCGCCTTGCGGAGCTGGTCGGGGTGGCGCAGGAGTCCGCACGCGGCATGCTCGAGGCCGAGGACGCGCTGCGTCTAGCGCGGCGGCGCTTCGAGCGCGCCGAGGATCCGCAGGCTCGGGCAGAGCTCGCCGCCGAAGCGCTCGACCACGTCGAACGCCAGCTGCGCCTGACTCGCGAGCGACGCCAGCAGCTGGACGGCATCGAGGGAGGACTGTGGGCGAGGCGAAACCGTCTCGAGCGCTTCCTCATACACGCGCGAGGACGCGCCTGGTGGCGCGCGCGCCGGAAATCCGGCGCAAGCGCAGGTCGGTCCCAGGCTGTCTGATCGACCTCGCCGACCCCGCTCGCCAGTCCGCCGGTGGCCCCGGGCGGCCGGGGTCTCCTTGCTAGCTTGCTGTCGCACCGGCCGATGCTTGCGTTCAACTCCCTCCAATCGATCCCTCGGCGTCGATCGCCGCTGCGATGAGCGCTCAGGACGACCAGGATCCAGTCGCCTTTCCCGTCCTGAGCGCCTCCGAGCTCGCGGAGATCGCCGCGTTCGGTACCGAGCGGCCGACCACCGCCGGACAGTTGCTGTTCGAGGCCGGCGAAGCGTCCTACGACCTGTTCGTGCTGCTCGCGGGCGAGGCCGAGATCGTGCGCTTCGACCGTCCCGACGCGGTCGTCATCGCGTCATACGGACCAGGCGGCTTCGTCGGCGAGCTGAACCTCCTCACGGGCCAGCGCCGCTCGCTGAGCTGCCGCGTGACGGCGGCTGGTCGGGTGCTCGTGATCGCCGAGGCCGAGTTCCGTCGGCTGATGAGCGCTCGCCCCGCGCTCGCAGAAACGATCTTCAGCGCGCTCGTCGCGCGGCGCGAGCTCCTGCAATCGGGAGAGGGAGCGCAGGCGATCCGCATCATCGGGTCGCGCTACTCGCCCGAGGCGATGAGCTTGCGCGCGTTCGCGGAGCACTCGCATCTGGCCCACGCCTGGATCGACGTGGAGGACGCGCCGGACGCCGACGTACTGCTCGCGGGCATGGGGCTGCGCGCGCAGGACATCCCCGCCGTGATCACGGCCACCGAGATCATGCGGCGTCCCTCCACGGCCACGTTCGCCGAGCATCTCGGTCTGACCTTCCAGCAGACGCCGGGATACATCTTCGACCTGGTCGTGGTCGGCAGCGGACCGGCCGGACTGGCCGCCGCGTGTACGGCGCGTCGGAGGGCCTGCGCACGGTCTCCCTCGACGCCGTGACGATCGGCGGCCAAGCGGGATCGAGCTCGCGGATCGAGAACTACGCGGGATTCCCCAACGGCATCTCGGGCGGGGACCTCACGGCGAGAGCCGCCGTTCAAGCGATGCGGCTCGGCGCGCGCCTGAACGCTCCGTGCGAGGTCGCCGGCCTGCGAACCGAGGCGGGCTTTCACGTGGTCGTCCTGCGCGACGGCAGCGAGATCCCCACGCGCGCCGTCATCGTGGCTTCCGGAGCGCAGTATCAGCGGCTGGCCGTGGAGGACCTGGAGCGCTTCGAGGGCGCGGGCGTGTACTACGCGGCGACCGATCTCGAGGCACGCGTCTGCGACGGGACGTCGGTGCTCGTGATCGGCGGCGGAAACTCCGCGGGGCAGGCCGCGGTGTACCTCGCCCAGAACAACTGCCGCGTCACGATCGCGATCCGCCGCAGCGATCTCGCGCAGACCATGTCGCAGTATCTGATCGAGCGGATCGAGGCCGATCCGAAGATCGAGCTGATAACCGCAGTCGAAGTGCAGGCCCTCTCGGGCGAGGAGCGTCTCGAGCGTGTGACGCTCAAGGACATCGCGACGGATGAGCGCCGGACGATCCGCTGCTCGGGGCTGTTCTGCTTCATCGGCGCGCGTCCCGCGACGTCTTGGCTTGGGGAGGGGGTGCTGCTCGACCGGGATGGCTTCGTCCTCACCGACCGCCAGCTGCCGCCGCCGCTGAGCGCCGGCGCTCCAACGCCCCTGCCGTTCGAGACATCCGTCTCGGGCGTGTTCGCCGCCGGTGACGTCCGGCACGACTCGATGAAGCGTGTCGCGGCTGCCGTGGGGGAGGGATCGAGCGCCGTGCGATCGGTCCACGAGCGCCTCGCCGCCACGGCCTAGTGACCTGAGTCGGTAGTTCGCAGGGATAGCTGTTCGTGGCCGCGAATGTCGTCGTTATCAACGACGATGGGAGGCGGTCATGCCAAGGCGTGCAGAAGTCGTGCTCAGCGACGAGGATCGGGAGGTGCTGGAGCGGTGGGCGCGGCGCCCGAAGAGCTCACAGGCGCTGGCGCTGCGCTGCCGGATCGTGTTGGCTGCAGCCGCGGGCGAGCTGAGCCAGGACATCGCGGCTCGCCTGGGTTGCACAGACTCGACGGTCGGCAAGTGGCGAGGAAGGTTCGCACGCAGGGGCTTGGACGGGCTGCACGATGAGCCACGCCCGGGCAAACCCCGCTCGATCACCGATGAGGATGTCGAGCGGGTCATCGTCAAGACACTCGAGGAGCAGCCCCGGGACGCCACGCACTGGTCGACACGCCAGATGGCCGCTGTCACGGGGATGAGCCAGACCGCGGTCAGCCGGATCTGGCGGGCGTTTGGGCTGAGACCTCATCAGCGGGAGAGCTTCAAGCTCTCCCCAGACCCTTTGTTCATCGAGAAGGTCAGGGACATCGTGGGGCTCTATCTGAACCCGCCCGAGGCAGCGGTCGTGCTGTGCGTCGATGAGAAGTCACAGATCCAGGCGCTGGACCGCACCGCCCCGGTACTGCCGCTGATGCCCGGGGTGCCCGAACGAGCGACCCACGACTACCTCCGCAACGGCACCACCAACCTCTACGCGGCGCTGGACGTGGCCTCAGGCAACGTCATCGCCGACATGACGCCACGCCACCGCGCCGAGGAGTTCCGCCGGTTCCTGAACATCATCGATCGTGCCGTGCCAGAGCATCTGGAGATCCATGTCGTGCTCGATAACTCCTCAACACACAAGACCCCGTCGATCCAGCGCTGGCTGCTGCGCCACCCACGCTTCCACGTGCATTTCACGCCGACCTACAGCTCCTGGCTGAACCTCGTCGAGCGCTGGTTTTCAGAGCTCACCACGAAATGGATCAAGCGCGGGACACACCGCTCGGTGCGAGATCTCACAGCCTCAATCCGTACCTGGATCACCAACTGGAACGAGGACCCAAAGCCCTACGTATGGCACAAGACCGCCGATGAGATCCTCGACAACCTCGCCAACTACTGCCAACGAATCAACGACTCAGGTCACTAGACTGCGCGCGGCGCGGCGCCCACCCATCCGGCAGCGCCCTTCCCGATCCATATCCGCTTCAGCTCCGCCGCGACCTCGCGGACGGCTTCGCCGGGCTCCGTGAGCTCGGCATCGCCCACGGAGCGAACGGGCTCGACGCCTCGTACGGAACCGGTCAGGAACGCCTCTCCGGCTGCGATCAGCCGGTCGATCGTCAGCGTTTCCTCGCGTAACTCGATGCCGAGCGCACGGGCCGTCTCGATCGCCCGTGCCCGTGCCAGCCCGGGGAGGATTCGGCCGTCGGCGGGCGGGGTGACCATCGCGTCCCCCTCGACGGCGAACACGTTCGCGCGCGAGGCCTCGAGCAGCTCGCCGCCGGCGTCCAGCACGATGGGCAGGCAGCGGTCGGACTCGCTGGACGTCCAAGCAATCCAGGCTCGGTCCGCCCACTTGTGTGCGCCGAGTCCCCCGCGCACGAGGAACGGGCGAAGCACGATCGCCCGCTCCCACGACGGGAACACGTCCTCGGCATCGACGCTTGTCGCGACCGCCTCGGCGCCCAGGACGCCCGTGGGCCCCGGGGCGACCGTCAGGCGAACGCGGCCGAGCCGGAGCCGCGCGGCGCTGTCGAGCACCAGCTCGCGCGTATCCGCCGGCAGCTCGGTGGCGAACAGCTCGCGCACACTCGCGCCCAGACGCTGCAGGTGGGCGTGAAGCTCGACCGGCGCGCCGTCGACGACCAGAAGCGTCTCGAAGACTCCGATCGCGCGGTCCGGCCAGAGACGATCGGACATGAGGCGCATTGTGCCATCCTGCGACGGCTTGAAGACCCTGTTGATCGACAACTACGACTCCTTCACCTACAACCTCTTCCAGCTGCTGGCGGAGGCGAACGAAGACGAGCCGATAGTCGTCCGCAACGATGGCGCCGATTGGCGCGAGCTGGAGCGGCTCGAGTTCGACAACGTCGTCATATCCCCTGGACCCGGAAGCTCAGAGCACGAGGGCGACTTCGGTGTCTGCGAGGAAGCGATCAGAGAGGCCCGCGTCCCGTTGCTCGGCGTCTGTCTCGGCCACCAGGGGCTGTGCTGGGTCCATGGCGCGAACGTGCGCCCGGCGCCGGAGGTGATGCACGGACGGATCAGCGCCATCCTGCACGACGGCTCGCCGCTGTTCGCTGGAATCCCGCGCGAGTTCCAGGCGGTCCGCTACCACTCGCTGTGCGTCGAGCAGCCACTGCCGGCAGGGCTGAGGCCGATCGCCCAGACGAGTGACGGCGTTCTGATGGCGGTGGCTCATTGCACACGGCCGCAGTGGGGGGTGCAGTTCCATCCGGAGTCGATCTGCACCGAGCACGGGCGGCGGCTGCTCGCCAACTTCCGCGACTTGACGCGCGAGCACGGCATGCCCGGCAGGCGCGCGCACGGCCCGACGATTGCGGCACGGCGTGCCGCGGCGCCGGCGCGGCACGCCGACGCTCGGCGGGGCGTCGCGGGCCAGGCGGATCTGGCCCTGAACGTCAAGCGGCTGGACAGGCTGTACGACCCCGAGCGTGCCTTCGTCGACCTGTACGGCGACAGCGAGACCGCCTTCTGGCTGGACAGCAGCAGGGTCGACGAGCGCGCCCGCTTCTCCTTCATGGGAGCCGCAGACGGGCCGCTGGGAGCAACGATCTCCTACGACGTCGGCAACGGCGAGCTGCGGATCGAGCGAGCCGACGGGGTACAGATCCGCAACCAGTCGATCTTCGACTACCTGAGTCGTGAGATGCGGCATCTTCGCTGCCTCTCCGACGAGCTTCCCTTCGACTTCAACTGCGGCTTCGTGGGCTACTTCGGCTACGAGCTGAAGGCCGACTGCGAAGGCAAAGACGCCCACCCTTCGAGCATCCCCGACGCGGCCTTGATCTTCGCCGGGCGGCTGATCGCATTCGACCATCTCGAGCGATGCACCTACCTCCTATGTGTCAGAGAGCCCGGTGGCGCCCTGGACGGAGAGCGCTGGATCGCAGAGACCAGCCTGAGGTTGGCTTCG
>DATHGU010000200.1:0-16852 GCA_035317495.1 Solirubrobacteraceae bacterium | reverse complement strand
CGCCGCTTCGCTTAGCTGGCGGGAGTCGGCTCCGGGCCCACGGGAGGTGGGCCCTGCTCCGGTGGCCTCCCCGCCCCCGCGGCGGGCTCCTCGATCACATGCCCGAGCTCGTCGGTGTCGATCGTGCGCACCGGCCCGGTGTACTTGTTCTTTGCCGAGATCTGCCACCAGATCCCGACGATCAGCCCGATCACCAGGACGAGCGGCGAGTAGTTGAACGATTCCAGTTTGAAGCCGCTTTCCCAGGGCACGCCGGCCGGCACAATCGGGATGTCGAGCGCGTACACGACGAGCACGACGAACAGGATCGCGCCGGCGTTGATCCACCTGTAGTGGCGGCCCAGCGTCCACGGGCCGGCCTCGAAGCGGTCGCCCTGACGCAGCCGCAGGAACACCGGAATGATGTACGCGAGGTACAGGCCGACGGTGCAGATCGCCGTGATCGCGAAGTAGGCCCACGGAATGCCGGCCTTGTTGCCGAAATACGCCGGGATCGTGATGATAAGCGCGGCGACCGACACGGCGAGCACCGCGTAGAGCGGCACGCGCTGCTGGTTCA
Organism: Solirubrobacteraceae bacterium; assembly: GCA_035317495.1. Taxonomy (GTDB): domain Bacteria; phylum Actinomycetota; class Thermoleophilia; order Solirubrobacterales; family Solirubrobacteraceae; genus Palsa-744. The sequence goes on along the minus strand of DATHGU010000200.1, from coordinate 16,293 downwards.
GCCGCCGGAACAGCGCCCAGCCGGGCATGCCGCGGTCGCGCGAGAACGCGTACCACGTTCGCGAGGCACTGGTCAGGCCCGCGGCGCCGCAGAAGATCTGGCCGACCGTACAGATCAGCAGCACCGCCTTCGCTGCCGCCGAGGTCAGGGCCGTCTCGATGACTGGGATCGAGCCCCCGCCTTTTTCGCTGATCGCCGGCACGTTGGTCGCGGCGAAGACCAGGGCGAGCAACACCGCCCAACCGGCGATCGCCGAGTAGAACACCGACCGCCAGACACCCTTAGCGGCGCTGAGCGCAGCGCCGCGAGTCTCCTCGGCAGTGTGCGCGGAGGCGTCGTAGCCCGTCTGCGTATACATGGTCAAGATGAACCCGACCGGCAGGATGTACAACCAGAAGAACGCGCCGCTGGTGGTACCACCGTGGAACCCGGTGTTGTTGAGGCGGTGGCCGAACACGAACCCGGCGTCCTGGTGGTGGGACGGCACGAATGCGAGCAGCGCGATGATCGCGAGGACCCCGAGCACGTGCCAGCCCACTGAGACGTTGTTGAACAGCGCCAGGAGACGGTCGGCGAAGATATTCACGATTGTGTAGAAGGTGAGGATGATCAGGAACAGCACGAACGTCTGGTGCAGGATGTGCGACGGTTTGCTGTCGGCGAAGTTGACGCCGAAGATTTTCAGCCCGTAGAGGCTGAGCGTGGCCTGAAGGAAGATCGCCGCCCCGTAGCCGACCCCGGCGACGATGCCGACCAGGCCGACGATGTTGAACCAGCCGGTGATCCAGCTCCAGCCCTTGCCGCCGAGCTTGGCCGCCCACCAGTACGGGCCCCCCGCGGTGGGCATCGCTGAGGTCAACTCGGCCATTGAGAAAGCGACCAGCAGGACGAACACGCACAGCACTGGCCAGCCGATCGAGATCCCCACCGGGCCGCCCGCGGTCCACGCGAACGAGAAGTTCGTGAAGCACCCAGCGAGGACCGAGATGATCGTGAACGAGATCGCGAAGTTGGTGAAGCTACTCCAGGCGCGAGTCAGCTCCTGCTTGTAACCGAGCTCCGCAAGGCATCGCTCGTCGTGGCCGACCTGCTCATCGACTTCTGCCATGACCCCTCCTCGTGCGTTGGATCGTCACGGTGCATCTTCCCCAGTGTTTGGCCTAAGGAGCGTACCTCTGGCATCGGCAGACAGTCAACCCCGCCGCGCTCATCGATCCTCGCCAGCGAGCTCGGCCAGCGCGAGCGCCGCTGCCTGCCAGCGCCCGAGGCGCTCCTCGGCCTCGGCGGCGGGCATTCGCGGTTCGAAGACGGCGGCGGGAGCCCAGCTCCCTACGGCCTCGGCTGGGGTGATCGCGCTGCCGGCACCGAGCCGTGCGAGCGCCCCCGCGCCGAGCGCGGTGGCGTCAGCGGACGGGTAGAGCTCGACGGGCGCCTGGAGCAGGTCGGCTTGGGCCTGCATCAGCGTGGCCGATCTGGTGAGTCCGCCGTCGACACGCAGTCGCTCGAGTGGGCGTCCCGCATCCTCGCCCATCGCGCGCGCCAGCGAGGCGATTTGTGCCGCGATGCCCCAGACCAGGGCTCGGACGAGATCGTCTCGGCGCGTGGCCAGTGAGAGCCCGAACCATGCGCCGCGCGCCTCGGGTGCCCAGAAGGGCGCCCCGAGCCCGGCCAACGAGGGTATGAACACCACGTCGTCGTCGACGCCGGCAGCCCCGTCGAGATCCGCGGGCCCGCCGATCAACTCGAGCTCCTGCAGCCAGGACACCGCCGACCCGGCGCTGTACACCTGGCCGTCGAGGCAGTAGGTGGTCGCGCCAGCGAGCCGCCAAGCGACGCAGGCCGCAAGCCGCGATCGTGAGCGGACGACGCGCTCGCCGGCGTTGGCAAGGATGAACGCGCCAGTCCCGTAGGTGCACTTGGCCTCGCCGGCCTGGAAGCAGGACTCGGCGAAGAGCGCCGCCTGCTGGTCTACGACCAGGCCGGTGACCGGAAGCGGATCGCCAAAGGCGCGCGTCTCTCCGATCGCGGCGGCGCAATCGACGATCCGGGGCTGGGCGTCCGGATCGAGGCCGAAGACCTCGCACGCCTCGGCGGACCATGCCGTGCTCTCGAGGTCCAGAAGCAGCGTACGCGACGCCGTCGCCGCGTCGGTGACGAAGGCCCCCGCGAGGCGCCGGTTGAGCCACGCGTCGACCGTGGTGACCACGCCCTCGGCGCCGCGTTCGCGGCGCAACCAGGTCATCTTCGGCGCGGCGAAGTAGGGATCGAGCGGAAGTCCGGTGAGCTCGGTCAAACGATCGGCGCGGTCGGCGAGCTCGCGCGTGACGGTGACTGCCCTGCGGTCCTGCCAGCTCAGAGCCGGCCCGTACGGTCGCCCGGTCTCGAGATCCCAGCGCAGCACGGTCTCGCCCTGGTTGGCGACGCCCACAGCCTCGACCGCCGAGCCGGCGACGGCGAGAGCTGCGCGGCCGGCGTCGATGATCGACTGGAACAACTCCTCCGGATCCTGCTCGACGGCTCCCTGCGTGGCGGTCCGAGGACTGACGGCAACGCTGCTCTGCGCCAGCACCTCGCCGCCATCGGCGACGACCAGAGCCTTTGTCGACGACGTTCCCTGATCGATCGCCAAGACGTTCATTGCGCCAAACGTACTCCTATAGAGCGGTGCGGCGGCGGGAACCGGCCAGCGGCCGCGACGGTCTGGGAAACTTGAACCGGTGCGCGTCCTATCGATCGTCCACGAACGGGACGCCGGGAGCGGCGTCTTCGCCGATGTCGCAGGCGAGCGGGGCGATGAGCTCATCGAGTGGATCCCCGCCGAGGGAGCGACACCCGGGCTCGACGGGGTCGGCGCCGTGCTCGTCTTCGGCGGACAGATGCACGTCGACCAGGACGACGAGCACAGCTGGCTGCGCGGCGAGAAGGAGGTGCTGCGTGGGTTCCTCGCTCGCGGCACACCGGTGCTCGGCGTCTGCCTCGGCGCGCAGCTCCTCGCCGAGGCGGCCGGCGGCGCCGCCAAGCGAGCCGCCGAGCCCGAGATCGGCTGGAAGAAAATGCAGCTCACACCCGCAGCGGCGGGTGACGTGCTGTTGGGCCCGCTGCCGGCACGGTTCGTAGGCTTCCAGTGGCACAGCTACGAGCTGTCGGCGCCGCGCCGCGCTGTGATGCTCGCGCGCAGCGCCGCCTGCCTCCAGGCCTTTCGCGTTCACGCGGCGCCGTCGTGGGGGATCCAGTTCCACGCCGAGGTAACCGGGGACACCATCGCGGGCTGGATCCACGACTACAGAAGCGACGAGGACGCGGTCCGCGCCGATCTGGACTTGGCGGCCATCATGGCCGAGACGAGCCGGGAAATTGGTCGCTGGAACGAACTCGGAGTTGGGATCTGCTGGCGCTTCCTCGATCACGCCGCGACCGAGAGCGCGAGCGCCCTGGAACCCTGATTGCGCAAGCCATGGGTTCCGATGCCGCGCGCCCCCCGCCCCGGCCATCAGCCGCCCGGCAGCAGGCCGGCGAGGACGTGCTCTGTCCCCTGAAGGTGTTCGGTCATCACGCGCGCAGCGCGCATCACGTCGCGCTCGCGCACGGCGGCGAGCAGCCGGCGGTGCTGGGCGTTCGAGGAGGCGAGGATCTCGGGCGGGTGTGCGATATAGGAGATGAGGTCGGTCATCGCGCCCTGGACCTCGGTCATCGCTCGCACCAAGGTCGTCGAGCGCGTCGCCTCGGCGAGCCCGACGTGCAGGCGAATGTCGGCCTGGCGATAGGCGGCGAAGTCCTCGAGCGCGCGCTCGAGCGTCGCGGCGACCTCGTCGAGCGTGTCGAGGTCGCCCCCCTCGGCGCGCTCGGCGGCGAGCACGGTGACGCCCAGCTCGACGGCGAGACGCTGGTCGCACGTCTCGCGCCACTGCGCGAGCATCTCCGGCGAGGGCGGGTCGGCCGGCGGCTGCGGATCGGAGACGAACGTGCCGCCGCCGCGCCCGCGCGTCGCATAGACGTGACCGCTCTGGCTGAGCGCGGTGAGCGCCTGGCGCAGCGTCGAGCGCGCGATGCCCAGCCGCGCGCACAGCTCGCGCTCGGCGGGCAGGCAGGTGCCGGGCGGCAGCAGCCCGAGCTTGATCGCCGTGCCGAGTCGGTCGACCGTCTCCTCGAAGGCGGTCTGCGATCGCACGGGGGCGAAGACCGTTTCGGCAGACAGGACCTCGCTCACGAACGCTCGAACCCCCTGTAGCGCTCTGCGACCTCCGCGAGGAAGTGGCGCGCAGTCAGACGCTTGCCGTGCAGGCGACCCTGCATGCCGGTCAGCGCGAGCAGCACGGTGTCGATCGCCCCGCTGTCGACCTGCGCGCGCGGCTGATCGAGCGTCATCGAGTGCGCTCCCCACAGACCATAGGACATGAAGGTATAGGTTGTGCGCCTTATCGTACAACGTTACGTTGAAACGGTGGGCGAGCTGCACGACATCCTGGAGCAGCTCGAGTCCTCGCTCGGTCCGCTCACCGACGGGCCGCTCTCGCTCACAGGCGGCATCACCAACCGCAGCTTCCGCGCGACGCGATGAGCGCGTTCGTGACCGCCGGCGCGGGCTTCCTGCTGGCGGTGCTGTGGTTCGACCTGATGTTCGACGTGCAGGCGCTCGGCGCGCGCGCCCGCGCGCTGCCCGAGGAGCGGCTGGCCTCGATCTCCGCTTACTACGCGCGCGTGACGACCGCCGCGCGGCCGATGAACCGCCTGATCGCCGCCGTGATGATCGCGACGATCGCCGCGATCGTCGTGGAGATCGCCGACGGCGGCGCTCCGCGCTGGGCCGGGTGGGTCTCGCTGGCGCTCGCCGCGATCCCGATCGTGCTGGCCGGTGGGCGCACGGTGCCGAGCGCAGTGCGCCTCGGCAGCCGTCGCGACGCGCCCGAGGAGCAGAGCGCGCTCGCGAGGTCGATCTGCCGCGAGCACGTGCTGTGCTTCGCGTCGATCGCGGCGCTGATCGCGCTGCAGCTCGCGGCGGTCTGAGCGTCCGGCGCGCACGGCGGCAGGCGGCGCGACGCGCAGTAGTGTTCGTCGTGTGGATACAGCCGCTCACGCAAACGGCAACCGTGCCGCCCCGCGGCGGTCGATCCCGATCGTGATCGTCGGCGCGGGCTTCGGCGGAGTCGGCGCGGTCACGATGCTGCATCGCGCCGGCTACGACGACGTGACGGTCTTCGAGCGCGGCGAGCGGGTCGGCGGCGTGTGGAACCACAACACCTATCCGGGCGCCGCCTGCGATGTCCCGTCGCACCTTTACGAGTTCTCCTTCGAGCCGAACCCGCGCTGGTCGCGCCGCTACGCGCCGCAGGCGGAGATCCAGGCCTATCTCGAGGACGTGGCGCGGCGCAACGGCGTGCTCGAGCGGATCCGCACCGGGACCGAGGTGACGCAGGCGCGCTGGGACGAGCAGCGCGGCAAGTGGCTGCTGCAGACGAGTGCCGGGCCGCACGAGGCCGACGTGCTGCTGACCGCCTGCGGCCAGCTGTCCGTCCCCAAGATGCCGTCGATCGCCGGGCTGGAGAGCTTCGCGGGCCCGGCGTTTCACACCGCTCGCTGGCGTCACGACGTCGAGCTGGCGGGCAAGCGCGTGGCCGTGATCGGCACCGGCTGCAGCGCCATTCAGGCCGTGCCGGCGATCCAGCCGCTCGTCGAGCAGGTGGACGTCTACCAGCGATCGCCCGGCTGGACGATCCCGAAGATGGACTTCGCGTACTCCGCACGCACGCAGCGGCTGTTCGAGCGCTTCCCCGCCCTGCAGCGATTCGATCGCATGGCCGTGTTCGCCTTCATGGAGCTCGGCGCCGCGGGGATGACCAGCCAGCGCTGGCTGCTGAAGCCGTTTCGCGCGCTCGCGCGGCGGCAGATCGAGCAGGCGATCGACGATCCGGGGCTGCGCGAGAGGGTCACCCCGCGAGACGAGATCGGATGCAAGCGGCTGATGCTGACCGACGAGTGGTATCCGACGCTGTCGAAGCCGAACGTCGAGCTGATCATCGATCCGATCGCCGAGATCACGCCGAGCGGCGTACGCATGCGGGACGGCAGCGAGCGCCCGGCGGACGTGCTCGTGCTGGCGACCGGCTTCCAGACGCACGGGTTCGTAGCGCCGATGGAGATCGTCGGCGAGGCCTCGCGCACGCTCGCCGAGGAGTGGGCGGACGTGCCGCAGGCGTATCTGGGCATGAGCGTCCCCGGCTTCCCCAACATGTTCCTGCTGTACGGGCCCAACACGAACGGAGGCACCGGCTCGGTGATCTACACGATCGAAGCGGGCGTCAACCACGTGATCGCCGCGCTCGGTCAGCTCGAGCGCGCACGCGCGCGGCGCATCGAGGTGCGCCGCGAGGCGAGCGAGGCGTTCAACCGCGAGCTGCGCGCCACGCTCGCGGAGACCGTCTGGCACACCGGTTGCACGAGCTGGTACGTCGACGAGAACGGTAACGACCCGAGCCAGTGGCCGTGGCTGTGGAGCACGTACCGTCGCAGGACGGCGCGCATCGAGCCTGGGGCCTACGCGCTGAGTAGCTGATGGCGCGCGGCGCCGAGCGCGGCTGCCAGCCCGCCCTCAGCCCTTCGGTGGCAGGCTGCGCGCGAACTCCACGCCGCGTCGCACCCAGGCAGCCAGCTGGCGCTTCGTCCGCAGCCCCTCCGGCGCGACGCGGATCCAGCCCTTCACCGGGCGGCCGCGCATCTCGAAGACATCCGCGTGCGGCCGAGACAGCGCCCGGTCGGTCTCGTCGGGATCGACGCGCAGCATCAGCCCACCGCGCGAGGAGACCGCGACCGCCATGTTGCCGTCGAGCAGGAACGCGAGCCCGCCGAACATCGACATCTCGCTGCCGCCGTCCTCGTCGGCGAGCAACTCGCGGACTCGGTGGGCCAGCTCTTCGTCGTAGGCCATCGCGGAACGCTCAGAGAGCTGCGTCGCCGGCTCAGCCCTGCGGAAGCTGCGCGCGGATCATCCACAGCTGCTCCTCGAGCGCGCGGACGGCCTCGACGAGCACGTCTTCGGAGGCCGAGTCGAGCTCGGCGAGGCGATCCATGCGCCCGCGCGTGCGCTCGTCGACCTCGGCCAGGCGCTGAGCGAGCTCGCGCAGCACGTGGCGATCGTCGATCGCCCCACGCTCGACCCTTGCGATCTGGCTGCCCGCGGCAACCGTGTCGGCTTGCCCGTCGGGCCAGTAGCCGAGCGCGACCGCGCGCTCGGCGACCGTGTCGGCGAGCTCGCGCCACGAGTCGATCAACTCGTCGAGGTAGAGGTGCAGCGGTCGGAACTGCGGGCCGACGACGCTCCAGTGCAGCTGCTTTCCGAGCAGCGACAGGTCGACGAGTTCGAGCAGCGTGGCCTGCAGCTCGTTGCCGATCTCCTCTCGCTCGTGCTTGCCAAGCGCCGGTAGGTGGGCAGTGGAGGCGATGATCGTCATTTCCTCTCTCCTTCTCGTGTCGATCGACGGTCGTAAGGAGCTTAGGCTTCTTCGGCCGCGTCGGCCCCGGCGGCGGCGGGTCCGCCGCTATCCGTCGCCGAGCACGAACCGCTCGATGGCGAGTGCGAAGCCGTCCTCGGCGTTGGACGAGGTGACGCGCCGAGCCGCCCGCTGGACCTCGCGGCTCGAGTTGCCCATCGCGATGCTGAGCCCGGAGAGGGCGAACATCAGCACGTCGTTGGGCATGTCGCCGATCGTCGCGATGCCGCTCGCGGGGATGTCGTACTTTCGCGATAGATAACCCACGACGGCGCCCTTGTTCGCCTCGGGATGGGTCACGTCGAGGTAGTAGGGCTGCGAGCGGGCGGCCGAGACGTGGTCGCCGAGCTCGGCACGCGCGGCATCCTCCGCCCCGGCGACCTGCTCGAGGTCGTCGCTTACGCCGACGATCTTCGCGATCCCCTCGGTCATCCCGTCGAAGCTCTCGACGACGGTCGGAGCGAAGCGGACGGTCGCGGCCTCTTTGTCGATGTGAGGCGCCTGCGCGTCGCGCACGAGCCAGTCGGCACCACGGTAAAGCCATACGTCGAGGCGATGCGCGCCCAGCAGGCGCACGGCCGGCTCGACCACGTCGGCGGCGATCGACTGTTCCTCGATCACCGACATGTCGGGCCGCACGAACAGACCGCCGTTGAACGCCGCGAGCGGCAGCTCCAGGCCGAGCGGCTCGACGAGCATCGCCATCCCGCGAGGCGGGCGCCCGCTCGTCACGGCGAACTCGATGCTCGCCTGCTTCAAGCGCGCGACGGACGCGATCGCGCGCGCCGTGAGCTCCTTCTCGGGCGTCACGAGCGTCCCGTCGACGTCGGCCAGCACGAGCTGGATCCTGTTCATGACTCGCCGCCGATCATCACGCGCCCAAGTCCTATCACCTCCATCTCCGTCTGCGGCGCGCACACGGCGATCTGCTCGGCCTCGTCGCGGAGGGTCCGGCGCAGCAGGACGAACGCCACGCCGCCGAGCAGCGCAGGCACCCACAGGGCGATCGCGCGATAGGCCAGCACGGCTCCGGCGGCCGAGGTGAGCGAGACGTTGTACAGCGCGAGCGTGCCCACCAGCCCGGCGTCCACCCCGCCGATGCCGCCAGGCACGGGGATCAGCCCGCCGAGCTCGCCGATCAGGTAGGCGATCCACAGGATCGCCAGCGGCGGGGCGGGGCCGAGCGCGTTAAATGTCGCCCACACGATCATCACGTCGAATGCCAGATAGGCGATCAGGCCGAGGATCAGGACGATGTTGCCCTCGCGCAGCAGCGCGACGGCCTCCGCGACGCCGTCGCCGAGCGCCGTCAGGCCCTTCATCAACACCAGCTTTCGCCGTGAGAGCTCGCCCCGGCCGCGCGCGCTGAGACGCTGCCCCCAGGTCCTCGCGATGCGCCCGGCGAGCAGCGCCAGCACGATCGCCGCGGCGGCGATCGCCGCAGGGACGGCCGTCAGCAGCAGGTTGCCCTCGCCGCCGAACAGGCCGGTCGCGAGCCCCAGCCCGATGATGATCACGCCGAGCACGTTGGGTACGCTCGTGAGCAGGAAGAAGGCGACGGTGCGCCGGGCGATCTCGCCGCCGCCCATGCCGCCTCGTTTGAGCGCCCATGCGCCGAGCGCCAGGCCGCCGGCGCCGCCCGTTGGGAACAGCGCGTTGGCGCCCAGCTCGGACATCCCGATCTGGTAGCTCACCCGCCAGCTCATGCGGCGGCAGAAGATCATGCGGAAGACCGCCACGTAGCCCAGCCCCGAAGCGACCTTCAGGCCGACCCCGAGCAGCAGCCACTCGGGGCGGGCGTCTGCCAGGCGCGAGCGCAGCTCGCCCAATCCCGGCAGGAGCGTCACGGCGGCGACCACCACGAGCACCAGGCCGAGCGCGAACAGCAGGCGTGAGCGCACGCGCCTGCGGCTCAGCTGCTCTGGAACCTCCAGGTCCCCGCGGGAAACCTGCGCGGGGCGGTGCCGCGAAGTGGCCATCGACTCATTGTGGTTGGTCTCGAGCCAGCTCCCCTGCCCGTCGCGCGCGACGTCGGCCTGGCCTATCGGCGGCGCGTCCGCGGGCTGGTCGCGGCAGCCCTACCGACGCGTGGGCCGGCGTGCGCCGCGCGCAGGCCTCGCGTGCGTCGACGTCCTCTTGGCGCGCTTGGGTTTCGAACGCTGCGAGGCCGGGACCTCGGCCCTCGCCATCGCCCTTGTGAGGCGCGGAATCTCCTTCTCCAGATACGAGCGCATGCGCTCCTCCTCGCGGCGGATCGAGCGCGCGACTCGCTGCGTGTCCGTGTCGGCGAGCGTCTCGGCGAGCGTCTCGATCGCCGCGTATGTGGCGATCTCCTCGGACTCGCTGGCGTACTCGGTCTTGGCGTTCTTCAAGTGCTTCTCCTCCTGGCCGGTGCCCCTCAGGGCGTGCAGTGACCCCTGGGCGAGCGCCGCCGCCTTCTGGGCGCCGCTGAAGACAGCCTGGGCGACGTCGGCCACCTGTCCAGGCCCGGGAGCATCGAACCTCGCGGCGTCGCCGCCCAGCTGCTTGATCCGGCGCTCGACCTCTCGCCCGTGCCGCTTGGTTTCCGAGAGATGCTGCGTGAGGCGCTTCTTGTACGCGGCCTGAGTGGTCATCTCGACATGCGCATGCAGAGCGGTCTCGAGTCGCCTCTCGAGGCCGTAGGCCTCGTTGAGGTACTGCAGCAGCTTCGCCCGACCCGCTGATGTCTCGGCCATCTCGATTCCTTACCCGAGATCGCTCGGCGCCAAGCGCCGGTGGTCGGCAGACGACACAGCGCCAGATGTCCGGCGTTGTTCGGACTACTGTGGGCAGGGTCATGAAGACGCCCGACGTACTCGTCCTCGGCGGCGGGGGGACCCTCGGCGAGGCGTGGATGAGCGCCGTCCTCGCGGGCCTCGATGAGGGGGAGGAGTTCGACGCGCGTGACTGCCGGCGCTACGTCGGCACGTCGGCCGGGTCGATCGTCGCGGCGTCGCTCGTTGCAGGCCTCGCACCCGGGGTTCGCCTCGGTCGCTCCTCGGCGCCGTACGAAGCGCCCATGGAGGAGTACGCCAAGCGCGCCAGCCCTTTCCGGCAAGGGCTCAGCGCCGCCGCTGGGCTCGCGGGCTCCGCGGCGGGCCCGATCGCATCGCTGGCTTTCGCCTCGACGGCCGCCGGCGGGGCGGTGATCCGCAGGACGGTCCTGCGGAACGTTAGGCCGGGCCGCCGATCGCTCGCCGAGCTCGGCCGGATTGTCGAGCGCTCGGGCGCCCGCTGGGATGGTCGCCTGCGGATCGTGGCGGTGCAGCTCGAGACCGGCCGCCGCGTGGTGTTCGGGGCGTCGGGCGCCCCGCAGCTTTCCGTCGCCGCAGCGGTCCAGGCGTCGTGCGCGATCCCCGGCGTGTTTCGACCGGTGGTTGCCGGCGGAGGGTCCTACGTAGACGGAGGGGTGTGGAGCCCGACGAACATCGACGCGGCCGAGGTGACACGGGGCGAGCGGGTCCTGTGCCTGAACCCGCCGGGCTCGCTGCGGGCTGGCAGCGGCCCGCTCGCGGGCGCGTTCGGACCACTTTCGCGTGCGGTCGCCGCCACCGAGGCGCTGGTATCGAGAAACCGCGGAGCGATCGTGAGCGCGATCAACCCGGACGAGGCGAGCGCGGCGGCGATGGGACCGAACCTGATGGACCCGCGGGCTCGCGACGCCGTGATCGACGCCGGACTGGCGCAGGGCCGACGACTGCTCTCGCGCAGCCGGCGGGCAGCTTGACGGCTGCACCTCTCGCTGCATGCAACCCTTCCCCAGAGGGAAACCGCACCGCTACGTAGAACCCCAAGGGATGCTGGTGCTGCTGTTCGCCGTCTCGGCGATTGCGCTGACGCTGCTGGCCCTGGTGCTCGCCGGCGCCCTGATCGCGATCGCGACCGGCATAGCGCTGCTCAACGTGTTCGCGGTGATCGTCGGCCTGCGCGTACACGGACCGCCTTACGCCGAGGAGCGTGCGCCCGCGCGTTGGCGACCTTCGTCGTTCCGCCGGCCGCCGAAGCCCGACGAGCAGTCCGACGAGGAGCCTGACGCGGAATCCGAGCAGCTCGGACCCCGGCTCACGATCCACCGCCGATAGCAGAGGCCGCCGGCTCTTCCGGCGCTTGTTCAGGCCGCGCCGGCGAGCGCGGCTCGTCGCTCGCTTGCGGCCGGCGCGTGCGGGCGGATGCGCCGTAGGGCCTTGACGTCGCCTACGCATCGCAGGCCCGCGCGACGGGCGGCGGCAACGCTCAACGTCCCGCTCAGCAGGCCGATGATCAGGCGGGGCGCGCCGCTCAGCACCAGGTCGGGAGCCTCGGCCGCGCCCTGGCGCGCGCGCACGCGCCCGTCGACGGTTTCGATGCTCGTCGGCTGATCGCCGGTGCGAACCTCGATCGTCACGGGCGGCTCCCCGGGGGCGCTGTCGGCGAGGAACATCTCCACCGGCAGCGCCAGCCAGTGGCTGCGGAAGGCATCCTCCTCGGCGGGCTCGAGCATCAGCGGCGCGCCCCACCTGCCGAGCTCGTGCAGCACAGGGCCCAGCTGCTCGCCGCGCTCGGTCAGGCCGAACAGCGTCGTGGCGACCGGCGGCGGGGCGTCTTCGCGAGAGACGATTCCCGCGTGCTCGAGATCGCGCAGGCGGTCGGCAAGCAGATTGGTCGCGATGCCCGGCAGGCCGTGCAGCAGGTCGGTATAGCGACAGCGCCCACGAAGCAGCAGCTCGCGCACGACCAACAGGTTCCAGCGGTCGCCCACGAGGTCGAGTGCCTTGGCCACCGAGCAGTACTGGGCATACGAACGCATCACAATAATTTTATATATATTTCGTGATAATCGCAAGTCTATAGTTGAGAATCTCAAGTTAAGGCGCTATAACCCCGGCAATGCGCAGCAAGCCCCTGATCCTCTTCTCGCTCCTGCTGGCGGCCTTTGCGATCAATCTCGACACGACGATCGTCAACGTCGCGTTGCCGACGCTCGTGCGCGAGCTGCACGCGTCGAACACGCAGCTGCAATGGGTGGTGGACGCCTACAACCTCGTGTTCGTCGCGTTGCTGCTCGTTGCGGGCAGCCTGTCAGACCGGCTGGGGCGCAAGGGCATGCTGCTGTCGGGACTCGCGGTGTTCGGCCTGGCGAGCTTCGCCGGCGGGCTGACCGACACTCCCGGGCAGCTGATCGTCGCGCGCTGCGTGATGGGCCTCGGCGCGGCGATGGTCTTCCCGGCGACGCTGTCGCTGATCTCGAACGTCTTCACCGAGCGTGCCGAGCGAGCGCGCGCGATCGGCCTGTGGGGCGCGACCGCCGGCATGGCGATCGCGCTCGGTCCGATCATCGGCGGCTGGCTGCTTCAGAGCTTCTCGTGGACGAGCATCTTCTTCGCGATGGCGCCCGTTGCCGTGCTCGGCGCGGCGCTCGTCGCCTGGAGCGTGCCGAGCTCGCGCGACCCGCACGCTCCGCGAGCCGACGGCCCCGGGTTCCTGCTCTCGACGGCCGCCATGGCGCTGCTGATCTACACGGTCATCGAGGCTCCGAACTACGGTTGGGGCAGCGCGCGAAGCATCGGCGGCTTCATCGCCGTGATCGTCCTGTTCGCCGCGTTCGTCGTGCGCGAGCGGCGCACCGACGAGCCGATGCTCGACATCGGCCTGTTCCGCAACCCACGCTTCACGGCCGCAAGCGGCGCGGTGACGATCGCCTTCTTCTCGCTGTTCGGCTTCATCTTCCTGATGACGCAGTACTTCCAGTTCCTGAAGGGCTACGGGCCGCTATCGGCAGGCTTGCACCTGCTGCCGGTCGCCACGTCCGTGGGAATCGCCTCGGTGCTCGGCACGAAGCTCGCCGTGCGCTTCGGCACGAAGCTGGTCGTCGCCTGCGGCCTGCTGTTCGTGGCCGCGTTCTACGTATGGGTCGCGGCCATCGTGGCGCCGACCACGCCCTACGGCACGATCGCCGCGCAGATGGTGCTCTACGGTGTCGGCATGGGCCTTACCAGCGCGCCTGCCACGGAGGCCATCATGGGCGCCGTGCCGAAGGAGAAGGCGGGCGTCGGCTCGGCCGTCAACGACGCCACCCGCCTGCTCGGCGGAACGCTCGGCGTCGCGGTGATCGGCAGCGTGTACGCATCGCTCTACGCGAGCCGCCTGACGAGCGCTCTGCCGAGCGGCCTGCCGAGAGCGCTGACGCACGCGGCTCACGAATCGGTCGGCGCAGCGCTCGAGGTCTCCACCCGCCTCAGCCACAGCGGCCGCGCGAGCCTCGCCGGCGAGCTGCATCAGGCGGCCTCGGGCGCCTTCATACACGGCCTCAGCGCGGGCTGCCTGGTGGCCGGCGGAGTCGCGATCGCCGGCGCGATCATGGCCGTGCTGCTGCTGCCCGCGCAGCCGCTGGCCGCAGAGCCCATGCCTGCCGAGCCCGTAGCCGCGGCGACCGTCGGGCCGCTGCCGGCGAGCAGCCGCTCGGCGGCCGTGCTCGGAGAGTGACGATGGCGATCGAGCTGGTCGAGCAAACGATCGCGGCGCACGGCGGTCTGGGCCTGTGGCAGGCGGCCGACGAGCTCAGCGCACGCGTCTCATCGGGCGGCCTGGCGTTCGCGACAAAGCTCCAGGGGCGTGCCGTGCGCGACGTGCAGGCGCGCGTCTCCACACGCGAGCAGCACGTCGTGATGACGCCATATCCGAAGCCCGGCCAGCGTGGCGTGCTGCTGCCGGACGGCACGGTGCGCATCGAGACCGACGACGGACAGATGCTCGAGTCCCGCGAGCGCGCGCGCGAGGCATTCGCCGGCCTGCGCCACAAGCTGTGGTGGGATCGGCTCGACATCCTGTACTTCGCCACGTACGCGATGTGGACGTACCTCTCGACGCCCTTCGTGTTCGCGCGCCCCGACTACCAGGTGCGCGAGCTCGAGGAGTGGGTCGAGGGCGGCGAGCGCTGGCGGCGCCTGCACGTGATCTTTCCCGAGCACATCCACACGCATTCGCGCGAGCAGGTCTTCTACATCGACGCGAACGGGCTGATCCGCCGCCACGACTACACGGCCGAGCCGCTAGGCAGCTTCGCCAAGGCCGCTCACTACTGCCTCGATCACGAGAGCTTCGACGGGCTGGTTGTTCCCACGCAGCGCCGCGTCTACCCGCGCAAGCGCGACAACCGGCGGCGCGCCGGGCCGCTGCTCGTGTGGATCTCCATACCCAACGCGAACGTCGTCTACAGCCGGTAGGAGCCGACCTCATCGGTCGGCGCCATGGCGTGGCACGATTCGGCCGATGGCACGGCAGGCGAGCAGCGAGGCTCGGGAGGCGATCCTGCGGCGGGTTCGCGCGATCCCGACGGGCTATGTGCGCACCTATGGCGACGTCTCGCCGGGCGCGCCGCGACTGGCCGGCCACGTGCTAAGCCACGCCGAGGCGCATGACGCTCCATGGCACCGCGTCGTGCGCGCCGACGGGTCACTCGCGAAGGGGACGCGCCAGCGGCGGCTGCTCGAAGCCGAGGCGGTCCCATTCCGCGGTGAGCGCGTCGTGCTGTCGAGCGCGCGGCTCGACGATCTCGATGCGCTGTGATCGACGTTCGCGGGTGAGCACATCACTGCTCGCATGCGTCCCGCGACCGGTGGCCGAGAACCAACGCCGGCAGTCGAGGAGCCTCGACGTCCTCCTGTTGGAACGGCAACAGCTCGGCGACTCCCGCCTGCTCGAAGGCGCTCTGAACGAGTCCCGACCCGGGAATCAGCGCGAAATCGTATCCGCGCCGCTGGCACAGACCGCAGCGGAACGCGATCACTGCCACTCCAATCGAATCTATGTTCTCGAGCCCCCGCAGGTCCAGCGTGATGCCGGTGACCCCCTCTTCGCAGAGGCGCTCGATCTCCGCTTCGAGCACGAGCGCCGACGCGCCGTCCAACTCCCCGGTCAGGATCAGCGTATGCGTCCGAACGCTCACGCTCGCGAGCACGAACCTCGGTTCGCTCGAAGCGGGCCCTGCGCCCACGTTGTCGTCGAAGGCTGTCTGCGTTCGATCTACGGCGTTTCCTTCTGCACCGTGCTCGTTCCGAGTATCTACGCTCACCGCAGACGCCAATTGATGGCGTTTCATTACGTACAGCCCCTTCCAGAAGCCTCGAATTGATTTCCAGTGGCCTGGATCGCAGGATCCAGCGCCGGGCGAGGTGATCGTGAGGAGCTAGCCCGGGCGCTCGGGAATCAGGGCGAAGCACGCCGTGCGCCACGGCTGACACGAGAGCCGCAACATGCGCATCGCACGCGGAGCCCCCAGCAGCAGGAGGCCCGCGAGAGTCAAGAAGCCCGACAGGGCGAGACCGGACGCGCCCGCCGCCGAGCCGGACGCTCCGCCGGGCGCCGGACCCGGCGTCGGGCCGACCGGCGGATTGCCGACCGCCGATCCGCCATGGCCGCCACCTGGGGGCGGGCCTCCCGTCGCCGCCGCCAGGGACGTCACGGCACTGGCGAGAGCGCTGTGCGACGCGGACTGGAAGCGCTGGCTAACCGACGAGCCAGTGGAGCAGCTGTCCGTCATGCGACCCCCCACCGCGGAGAGCTCGCAACTCAAGTCCTGGGGGCGCTGCGCTGCGATCATCTCAGCCACCGCGCCGACCGGCGCAACTACAGCGTGCAAGCTCGCCGGCGCTTGCGCGGGGCCGGCGAGGGTCGAAGGCGCCTCGAGCGAGTCGATCAGCGCAGCTGGAGAGCCCGCTGCGGCTCCTTCAACGGGGTCATTGCGCGCCACCAAGTCCTGAGAATTGGCGGGCAGCGGCGACAGCGAGCCTTCAGCGGCTTCATCCGTTGA
>DATHGU010000199.1:0-12169 GCA_035317495.1 Solirubrobacteraceae bacterium | reverse complement strand
CACTGGATGGTATGCGTCGCGACGGCGGATCGAAGGGGCGAATCAGCGTTCGCGTCGCTGTTTGCGTCGTTCGCGGCGTCCGCGCACGGCGACCCGCCAGCGCCCGATCAGCGACATGCTGTGCTTGTGCGGAGGATGGGTGCCGACGCGCGCCGGCGGGCGGGCGACCTGCTCCTCCACACGGGCGCGCAGCCGCTCCACTGCGGCGGCCAGCGCCTCGGCCATCTCACCGCTCCGCGCCTGCGCGGACGCCTCGCTGCGGGGCTCCACGGTGCCGCCGGGGGAAGGCGGCGGGACGGCAGCCCGGGGCGGCTTGGCGCGCGGTGGCGGGGCCTTCGCCGGGCGCAACGGTGGAGCCTCGACGGGCGCCCCCGCAACCTCGGCCGTTGGCTGGGCCTGCGCCGGGCGCAACGGTGGAGCCTCGACGGGCGCCGCCGCAACCTCGGCCGGCCGCGGGACCTGCGCCGGGCGCAACAGTGGAGCCTCGACGGGCGCCGCCGCTACCTCCACCGGTGGCGTGGCGGCCGCGGTGGCCGGCGCCTGCGCGGTGGATGGCGGCTGTGGGCGGGCGCCCGCCGCAGAGACGCCCTTCAGCCGCGCGAGGGCGTCGGCCAGCTCACCGACGAGACCCTGCGCGTTGCGATGCGTCCGGCGCATCTCCTCCAACAGACGCTCGGCGCGGTCGCGCTCGGCGCGCTCGGCTTCGAGCCCGCGGTGGATCTCGAT
This sequence comes from Solirubrobacteraceae bacterium, assembly GCA_035317495.1. Classification (GTDB taxonomy): domain Bacteria; phylum Actinomycetota; class Thermoleophilia; order Solirubrobacterales; family Solirubrobacteraceae; genus Palsa-744. The sequence continues at coordinate 11,443 of DATHGU010000199.1, read as the reverse complement.
CGCCCGCTGCTCGAGCTCGCCGAGCCGCGCCTGCAGGGTGCGCTCGGTGCGCAGCACCGCCGTCCGTTCGGCCGCCGCGGCCTGCTCGGCTTCGGCCAGCTCACGCTGTGCGCTCTCCAGGCGCGCTGCCAGCTCCTGCGCCTCTCGCTCGGCCGCGCTCAGCCGCCGGCTCAGCCGGTCGGCCTCCGCGCGCGCCTCGCGTTCGACCTCGCCGCAGCGATCTTCGGCCTCCATGCGCAGGCGCTGCTCGGCGTACTCGCGCTGGGAGGCGCGCTGCAACTCGCGCTCGAATGACGGCTCGATGGCGGGCGACCGTGAGCGCTTACCGACCTCGGGTCGGTCGCCGACGCGCGTGGCCTGCGCCGCGTCGATCAGCTCGGACATACGCTGACCCTCCTGCTCGGCGTCGCGCAGCCGCTGCTGGAGGCTCTCGACGTGCGTCTCGAGCGTCCGCACGGTCGCCTCGGCGGCCTCCGCGCGGAGCGTCAGCGCGTGCTCGCCCGATTCCGCGGCGCGGCGGACGCGGCGTTCGGCCAGCAGGTCGCCCTCGCTGCGACGGCCACGCCCTTCAACGCTGCCACCCGACTCGCTGCCCGGTGTCTCGTTGCCCTCGGCGATCACGATGATCGCAAGCTACGGGGCGAGCCGGACGGCTCGCAGAGAGGCTCGTGCGCGACGACGCGCGGCGCCGCGGCCCCGTCAGCCGCCGGCGCGGCGCGCGATCAGCGACCCCGCGACGAGCACGAAGACGGTACCGAGCGACGCCAGCGCGAGAGTGCGAGTCGAGGGAAGCCGCCGACGCAGGTACCACTTGCCGCCGCGCCACACGAGCATGCCGAGCAGCTTGTAGCCGTTGCCGTTCATCGCCGCAATGCTACCCGGCGCCGGCCGCGCTTATTCCCAGCCGCACCTCCACGGCCGAACGTCACCGCAAGGATCCCGGCGTGGAACCACCCCGCTACTCGCCGCGTGGCTCGGCCTGCTCCTCGCGCAGGCGCCATGCCATGCGCGACTGAAGCGACCACAGCTCGATGAAGCCGGGCGAGGCGCTCTGCGAGAACAGCCCGCCCGACTCGGCGAAGGACGCCAGTCTGGCGTCGTACACGGCGTTGGGCGAGGAGCGCGTGACGACCCGCGCGTGGCCCTTGTACAGCTTCACGCCGATCGTGCCGCTGACGCGCTCGTTGACGCGCTCCACGTACGCGTCGAGGTCGCCGCGCAGCGGCTCCCACCACAGCCCGGCGTAGACGAGATACGCCCACTGGTGGTCGATCTGCGGCTTGAACTGGTTCTGGTGGATCGTGCACACCAGCCGCTCGAGCTCCCGATGGGCGGGCAGCACGATCGCGGCGGCGGGCACCTCGTAGATGTCGCGCACCTTCAGCCCGACGATGCGATCCTCGATGTGATCGACGATCCCCACGCCGTGGCGTGCGCCGATCGCGGCCGTCCGCTCGAGCAGCTCGACGAGCTCCAGGCGCTCGCCGTCCAGCGCCACGGGCACGCCGCGGTCGAACTCGAGCGTCACGACCTCGGCCGCGTCGGGCGCGCGCTCGGGCGGAGTGACGAGCTGGAAGACGTCGTCCTCGGGGGCGTGCTCGAGGTCCTCGATCCAGCGACCCTCAGAGGAGCGCCCCCACAGGTTGTCGTCGATCGAGTAGGGCGCGGCCTCAGTTCCGCCCTTCACCGCAATGCCGTGCTCGCGCGCGTAGGCGATCTCCTGCTCGCGGCCCATCCGCCAGGAGCGCACGGGCGCGATGACCTTCAGCTCGGGCGCAAGCGTGGCGATCGTCGCCTCGATGCGCACCTGGTCGTTGCCCTTACCGGTGCAGCCGTGCGCGATCGTGTCGCAGCCGGAGGAGCGGGCCTGCTCGACGGCGAGCTTCGCAATCAGAGGCCGCCCGAGCGCGGTGAACAGCGGGTAGCCGCCGCCGTACACCGCGTTGGCGCGGATCGCAGGCGCCACGTACTCGCGCGCGAACTCCTCGCGCGCGTCGACCACATGGGACTGCAGCGCGCCCAGCCGCAGCGCCTTGCCTTCGATCACCTCGTAGTCCTCGCCCGGTTGGCCGAGGTTGACGGTCAGGCAGACGACCTCGGCGCCGTACTCGTCCTGGATCCACTTGAGCATCACGCTGGTGTCGAGGCCGCCGGAATAGAGCAGCAGCACGCGGCGCACGGACGCCGGGTCGGCCTCGTAGCTGGCTGTGCGCGGGAAGCTGCTGTGATCCTCGGGGCTCACGCGCGACAGGCTATTGCGCGCTGCGCGCTAGTGCGTCTTAGGCTTGCGGCGCTTCGGCTTGGGCTTGCGCAGCGTCTTGTATCTAACGGCCGGCACCGCCTGGTGCAGGCCGGCCGCGTTGCTCGCCAAGGCGCTGAACTTGATGCGCCGGCCATAGGGCAGCCGGCTGGCCGACGCCTGGAAGGTCGTGGCGGAGAGCGCCTTGATGGGAAGCCTGACGCCGAGCGTCTTGTGACAGACGGCCCTCCTGGTCGGCTTGCGGCCCCTGCGGCGCCGGGGGCACCTGGTGGTGACCGCGTAAGCCGCCGAGGAGCGGAGCGTCAGCGCGACGGCGTGCGGATCGGAGGCGGCGATCGACAGCGTGCACGCCTGGCGATGGCATTTCAGCGCGGTGATCACGGCCAGTGGTGGGACGGTGTCGAGCGCGATCGGCGGCGTCGTGCCGGTGCGCACCGTGCTCACCCCGCCGGAGTTGCTGGCCTGCACGATGCACACGACCGGCAGGCCGATCACGCTGGCGGGAGGCACGAAGGCGTTGGCCGCCCCGCCCTGCAGCAGCTGCGCGGCGGAGTTGTCCACCTGAAATGCGTAGGTCAGCGATGGCGATCCGCTCCATGCACCCGGTTCGCAGGTCAGCGGGCTGAAATCGACCGGCGGCGTGCCGAACGTCTTCATGACCGGCAGGGACGTCGGCCGCGCCGCCACGGGGGGCGCTTCGCTGCCTTCGACGAACACGCGCACCTCCGGCGCCGCGAGGTTCGCGAAGACGCTGGGCTGGGCCACCGGGCATTCCTTCGCGCCGTAGTCCACGACGCCGACCTGCACGGCGGGACTGCCCTCGGTGAGGGGTCCGCCGCTATCCCCCTGGCAGGGCGTGGAGTCCGGCGACTGCGCGCACAGCAGCACGGCGGACTGCAGCCCGACGAACGCCCGACAGGCGTCGCTGCCGACGGCGTTGAGCGTCGCCGAGTAGAGCTTGCCGTTCGGTTTCGAGCCTTCCCCGCCCTGCTGCTTGCCGTATCCGCTGACGCTCAGCGGCGTTCCCGCCGCCGGGGTGGCGCCCGCCGTCACGAGCGTGATCGCCGCCGTGTTCCTGGCGGCTGACAGTTCGAGCGGCGTGGCGAGCTCGAGCACCGCCACGTCGTCCTTGACTTCGGGCGTCACGGCGTAGTACGGATGCGTGCGCAGGCTGCGCACTTTTCGCTGCTGCGCAGAGCTTGGCGAGATCGCTCCTCCCAGCACGACTTCCGAGGCGCCCGCGACGACCGTCAGGTCGCTGGGCGGGAACGGGCTGGTGGTGGCCTCGTGGTCGACGCAATGGGCGGCTGTGAGGATGTGCGTCGCGTCAAGGATCGAGCCGCCGCAGCTCCCCGTCTTGCCTTCCGCTTCGTTGTCGAGGAGCACGAAGGCCTGCCAGGGGAACTGCGAGATCGAGGATTCCTGCCCGCCCACGATGTACGGCACGAGCGCGCGCCCCTGCTGCGACGCGGCGCCGGCGGAGGCCACGACGAGGCAGAGCGCGCACGCGCTCAGCGCGGCGATCGCGAGGATCGGGGCTGCCGAGCGTCGTATCGAGGCGCGGCTCATCGTCGAGCGCATCTTTAGCAAAGATGTTCGAAACGTTGGACCGGTTCATCGCATGTTCGCCCTGCTGCCGTCGCTGCTCCTTTCCATCAGCGGGTACGGCGGTCGTCCCTCGACGAAGCCGAGTTTCGAGTACAGCTCCTGTGCATCCGCGGTGTGCAGCATCCAGCGCACCGCGCCGAACGAGCCCTCGACGATCTCGCGCACGAGCTCCAGCCCGAGCCCCCGACCGCGGTAGGGATGCAGCACGTAGACGTCGGCCAGATAGGCCAGTGTCGCGCCGTCGGAGACGGCCCGCCCGAAGCCCACCTGCTGGATGATCCCCGATCGATCGACGTGATACAGCCCGACGACGCGCGCGGAGCCCTCGATCGCCCGCTCGACGCGCTCGCGCGGGCGCCCGAGGCCCCAGTAGGACTCGCTGCTTATGAACGCATGCACCGCGTCTACGTCGATGCGCGAGCGATCGTCGTCGAGCTCGAAGCCGCCGTCCAGCTCGCGACGCACCGCTCAGTCCCCCAGGGCGGCGCCCAGCCGCACCAGCGCGTCGTCGACCTCCCGCTCGGCGACCGTCAGTGGCGGCAACAGCCGCAGCGTGCTCGGGCCGGTCGCGTTCGTCACCAGCCGCTGCTCCCCAAGCGCCCGGCGCACGACGTCGGGCGCGGATACGTCAAGCTCACACGCCAGCATCAGCCCGCGCCCGCGTACGGAGACGACGTGCGGCAGGCGCTGCAGACCCTCGGCCAACCGCGCGCCGCGCGCGCGCACGGCCTGCAGCAGCCGCTGATCGTCGGTCAGCTCGAGCGCCGCGAGCGCGGCGGCGGCCACCAGCGGCCCGCCAGCGAACGTGGAGCCGTGATCGCCAGGCTGCAGCACGTCGGCCAGCCGAGAGCCGGTCACCAGCGCGCCGATCGGCAGCCCCCCGCCGAGCGCCTTGGCGGTCGTGATCGCGTCGGGCACGACGCCCGTCTGCTGGTAGGCCCACAGCGTGCCGGTGCGGCCCATGCCGCATTGGATCTCATCGAACACGAGCGCCGCGCCATGCTCGTCGCAGGCGCCGCGCGCCGCGCGCAGACACTCCTCGGAGAGCACATGCACGCCGCTCTCCCCCTGGATCGGCTCGAGCAGCACGGCGGCCGTGCGGCCGTCGATCGCCTCGGCGATCGCCGCGGGCGTCGGCTCGACCACACGAAACCCGGGCACGAGCGGCGCGAAGGGCGCCTGCTTGGACTCTTGCGGCGTCGCCGACAACGCGCCGTACGTGCGACCGTGAAAGGCGCCCAGCACGACGACGAAATCGCCGCCCGGGCGCGCCTTGCGCGCGAGCTTGATCGCCGCCTCGTTGGCCTCCGCGCCGGAGTTGCAGAAGTACACCTTGCCGCCCAGGCTCGACTCGGACAGGCGCTTTGCCAGGCGCATCGCCGGCTCGGTGTAGAACAGGTTGCTGACGTGCATCAGCCGCCCCGCCTGCTCGCGCACGGCCTTCACAACGCGCGGGTGGCAGTGGCCAAGGCTCGTCACCGAGATGCCGCACAGGAAGTCCAGGTACTCGTTGCCCTCCGAGTCCCACAGCCGCGCGCCCTCGCCGCGCACGAACTCCACCGGGAAGCGCGCATAGGAGGGGATCATGCTCGTGCGCTCGAGCTCCTGCAATTCAGCCAGGCTCATGGGGCGACGTCGATCATCGTGCCTATGCCTGCATCGGTGAAAAGCTCGAGCAACAGCGAATGGGCGAGGCGCCCGTCGAGAATGTGCGCGGCGCTCACGCCGGCGTCGATCGCTTCGACGCACGCGCTCAGCTTCGGCCCCATTCCGCCCGACAGCTGCGGCAGCGCGTCGCGCACCTGCTCGGCCGTCGCCCTCGCGATACGGCTATCGGGGTCCTCGGGATTGGCGAGCCAGCCGGGGACGTCGGTCAGGAAGATCACCTTGTAGGCACCCATCGCGCCGGCGACCGCGCCCGCCGCCTCGTCGGCGTTGACGTTGTAGGAGAGCCCCTCGCGATCGGCGCCGACCGACGCGATCACGGGGATGTAGTCGCTCGCCACGTGCTCGATCACGCCGATGTTGACGCGCTCGATGCTCCCGACGAAGCCGATGTCCTCGCCGCCCGGCGCGGTCCGGCGGGCCACCCGAAAAAGCGAGCCGTCGTCGCCGCACAGTCCGACGGCCGGCTGGCCGTGACGATTCAGGCGCAGCACGATCTCCTTGTTGATCTTTCCCATCAGGACCATCTTCGCGACCTCGACCGTGTCCTCATCGGACACGCGCAGGCCGCCCACGAACTCCACCGGCAGGCCGAGGCGCTCCATGTAAGCGCTGATCTCCGGGCCGCCGCCGTGCACGACTATCGGGTTCAGCCCGACGTACTTGAGCAGCACCACGTCGCGCGCGAACTCCTCGCGCAGCGTCGCGTCCTCCATCGCCGCGCCGCCGTACTTGATGACCACTGTCTTGCCGTGGAACTCCCTGATGTACGGAAGCGCCTCGAGCAGCGTGCCTACATCGCGCATCAGCAGTCCCCCCTCATGTCGTGTACTCGGCGTTTATTCGCACGTACTCATGGCCGAGATCGGAGAAGAACACCTCGGTCTCGGCTCCTTCGCCTGGCAGGCCGACTTGATATTCGAGCTCGGCGCCCTGCGCGGCAGCCATGAGCGCCCGCTCGTCGTAGCGGATCGCCGCCCCGCCCGCGCAGACGGGGATGCCCTCGATGGACACGTCGACATCCAGCGGCGCCGTGCCCGGTAGCGCGCCGCCCACCGCCTGCACGATGCGACCCCAATTGGGGTCGCCGCCGTGCAGCGCTGTCTTAACGAGCGGCGAGTTGGCGACCGCGCGGGCGGCGGCCTCGGCGCTCGGGAGATGCCCACCGCGCACGACCACGCGCGCGATGCGCTCGGCTCCCTCGCCGTCGGCGACCATCATGATCGCCAGCTGGCGCAGCAGCGCATCGAGCGCCTCGCCGAGGCGCAGCTCGTCCTCGCTCGCCGGCTCCACGGTCACCCCACTGGCGCCCGAGCACATCAGGATCGCCGTGTCGTTGGTCGACAGCTGCCCGTCGACCGACGCGCGGTCGAAGGAACGCTGCACGCACACGCCGAGCAGCAGCTCGGCCGTCTCGGCCTGCAGCTCGGCATCGGTCTCGACGAAGCACAGCATCGTGGCAAAGCTCGGCGAGATCATCCCGGCGCCCTTGCACTGTGCGCTCAAGCGCACGCTCCCCGAGGGCAGCGCGACCTCGAGGCATGCCCGCTTCTCGCTCGAGTCGGTCGTCTGGATCGCCCGCTGGAAGTTCGCGTCGCCCGTCGCGCTGAGCAGCGGCCGCGCCTCGAGGATGCCCTTCAGCATCGCGTCGACCGGCAGGCGGTGGCTGATGCTGCCCGTCGACGCGAGCGCCACCTCGGCGGGCTCCACCCCGAGCGCCATCGCCGCCGCCCCCTGCGTCTTTGCGGCGTCGTCCAGGCCGCGCCCCCCCGTCGCCGCGTTCGCGCAGCCCGAGTTGGCGAGCACCGCGCGCAGCGCGTCCAGCCGGCAGCGCCCCTGGCTCACGAGCACGGGCGCCGCCGGCGTGCCGCTTGCAGTGAAGCGCGCCGCGCTGACCGGCGCCGGCGCGTCACACACGAGCAGGCCCAGGTCGGGGTTGCCGCTCGGCTTGATCCCGCACACCACGCCCGAGGCACGAAAGCCCCGCGGCAGGCCGCAGTCTGGCGCCAGCTCGCGCACCTGCGCCGGCGCGGGCACCCAGCGCGAGCGAAAGAACGGCTGCGGCGGGCCCGCGACGCCCGCACCGCCGGGGGCCGCGCCGCCGTGCGCCTGCGCGCTCATGTCAGGCCGTCCGTCTCGGGGAATCCGAACATCAGGTTGAGGTTCTGCACGGCCTGCGAAGAGGTGCCCTTCCACAGGTTGTCGAGCGCCGAGAGCACGATCAGCTTGCCGCTGTGCGGATCGGCCTTGGCGAAGACGCGGCAGAAGTTCGTGTCCTGCACGTCGCGCGTGCCGGGCGGCTCCTCGACGACCTCGACGAACGGCTCGCCGTCGTAGGCTGCCGCGTACAGCTCGTCGAGCTCGGCATCGGCGACCGGGCGCGTGGTCGTGACGTAGCAGTCGGCGAGCTCGCCCTGGTCGAGCGGCACGAGATGCGCCTGGAACAGCACCGCGACCTCGTCGATCGCGCCCCCGGCCGCGCGCAGCGGCGCGAGCTGCTCCTCGATCTCGGGCGTGTGTCGATGTTCGGCCACCTTGTACGGCAGGATGTTCTCGCCCGCCGTCGACAGATGCGTGGTCTCGTCGAAGGCCCGGCCGGCGCCGGAGATGCCCTGCTTGGCGTCGATCACGACGTCCGCTATCAGGCCCGCGCGCGCCAGCGGCGCGAGGCCCAGCAGCGAGGCCGTCGGGTAGCAGCCGGGATTGGCGACGATGTTCGCGCTCGCGATCCGCTCGCGGTGCAGCTCGCTCAGACCGTAGACGGCCTCGCCGAGCAGGTCGGGGCGCGGGTGCTCGCCATACCACCGCTCGTAGGTCGCCAGCGACGCGAGGCGAAAGTCGGCGCTGAGATCGACGACGCGAACGCCGCGCTCGCGCAGCGCTGCGACGGTCGGCGCCGCGGCCGCATGTGGGTAGGCGACGACAGCGGCGTCGATGCGATCCAGCGTTTTAATGTCGAGCTCCTCGACGGCCAGCGGCACGCGATAGCGCGGGTACAGCTCGTCCAGGCGCCGGCCGGTCTCCGAGCGCCCGGTTACGGCGACCAGCTCGAAGCTCGGGTGGCGCCACAGCAGATGCGCGGCGAGCGCGCCGGCGAAGCCCGTCGCGCCGGCGACGATCACGCGCGGCGAGCCCGCGGCGAAGCCCTGCGTGGATGCGCCGCGAGCGCCGGCCCGGGTCGCGCCCGGCTCAACCACGCAGCTCACCACCCAGCTCCGCCAGCGCGGCGACGATCCGCTCGCGCGCCGGCGCGACATCCTCGTCGGTGAGCGTCCGCTCGAGCGCGCGAAACCTCAGGGCGAGGGCGAGCGAGCGCCGGCCCTCGGGGACCTGCTCGCCTGCGTACACGTCGAACACCCGCACTTCGTCGAGCATCTCTCCGGCGGCCTCGCGCGTGCGCGCCAAGACCTCCGCGGCGGCCACGCTGTCGGGCAGGATCACGGCGAGGTCCTCGCGCAGCGGCGGCACGGATGGGAAGGCCATGAAGGGGACGGTCTCCGGTGACGCCGCGGCGGTCTTGCCGAGGTCGATCGCGAAGACGGCCGTCCGCTCGAGGTCCCACGCTCCGGCCACGAGCGGATGCAGCTCGCCGATGAAGCCGAGCTGAACCGTCGGCGATCGGTCCGCGGCGGCGAGCACCGCGGCACTGCGGCCGGGGTGCAGGAATGGCCAGCCCCGCGGCTCGACCCTCCATCCCACGCGCAGCTTGTCGAGCAGCGAGCCGAGCAGCGCCTTGGCCGCGAAGTAGTCGGCGTGCGCGGGCGCGCCGCGCCATGAGCGAGGCGCGAGCGCGCCGCTCAGCAGCGCGCCGAGCCCGTGACGCTCGTCGGCCGGGGGGCCGCCGGCCGGTCGGTCCTCGCCCGCCCGATAGACGGTGCCCGACTCGAAGATCGCCACGTCTGGGCCGTTGCGCGCGACGTTGTGCCGGGCGGCGTCGAGCAGCGAGCCCAGGAGCGTGGGGCGCATGACCGACTGGGCGTCGGACATCGGGTTCTCCAGGCGCACGACGCGCCGCAGCTCGTGATCGGCGGGCAGCAGCAGCCGGTCGAGCAGGCCGACGTCGGTGAAGCTCCAGCCGACGATCTCGTGCAGCCCGCGCCCGACCATCGCGTCCTCGGCAGCGCGGCGCACGCGCTGGGCATGCGTCAGCCGTCCCGCGGCTCCGCGGCGCGCAGGGAGCGTCGCAGGCAGACGATCGACGCCGTCGATTCGCGCGACCTCCTCGATCAGGTCGACCTCGCGCGTCACGTCGTCGCGCCGCAACGGCGGGACGGTCACGTCCAGGCCGTCCTCGGCAGTCGCGGAGGCGAAGTCGAGCGCGTACAGGATCTCGGCCTGGCGCGCGGCCGCGACGGGCACGCCGAGGATCGCTTGCACGCGCGCCTCGCGCAGTCGCAGCAGGCGCGGATCGGCCGGCTCCCAGGCCACGTCGATCGTGCCGGGCGCGGGCTGCGCGCCGCAGCACTCGATCATCAGGCGCGTCGCGACGGCCTGGGCGTGCATGCACTGCTCGGGCTGAAGCCCCTTCTCGAAGCGCGCCGAGGCCTCGCTGCGCAGGCCGAGGCGCCACGAGCTGCGATGGATGTTCGGGCCGCTCCACGTGGCCACCTCCAGCAGCACGCGGCGCGTGTCGGGCTCGACCTCCGAGCGCGCGCCGCCCATCAGGCCGGCGATCGACGTGGGCCCCTGGCCGTCCTCGATCAGCACCATCTCGGAGTCCAGCCTGCGCGTCTGTCCGTCGAGCGTCTGCACCTGCTCGCCCTCGCGCGCGCGGCGCACCGTCAGCCGCCCGCCCGCCACACGGTCGAGGTCGAACGCATGCAGCGGCTGGCCGGTCAGCAGCATCGTGTAGTTGGTGACGTCGACGACGTTGTTTATCGGCCGCTGCCCCGCGGCCATCAGGCGCGCCTTCAACCACAGCGGCGAGGGCCCGACCGCGACGTTCTCGAACACGCGCGCGGTGAAGCGCTTGCACAGGTCGGCGCACTCGACGAGCACCTGGGCGCCCGCGACGGGTCCCTCCGAGCCGGGGTCATCGCTCCACGGCTCGCCCGCCAGCAGGGCGCCGCTGGCGGCATGCAGCTCGCGCGCGACGCCGTACACGCCGAGGCAGTCCGGGCGGTTCGGCGTGATCTCCAGCTCGAGCACGTCTGTGGAGATCGGCAGCACGTCGGCCAGCGGCGTGCCCGGCCGGGGCACCGCGCCGGAACGGCGTGGTCCCGCGTCGAGCATCAGCTCGTCGAGCACCATGATCCCGTCCCCTCCGCCGCCGAGCTCGAGCTCGTTCTCGGACAGGATCATCCCTTCTGACACGACGCCGCGCAGCTTCGCCGCCTCGAGCGTCGTGCCGTCCGGCATGACCGCACCCGGGCGCGCGACCGCGACCGTCTGCCCGGCGGCCACGTTGGGGGCGCCGCAGACGATCTTCGCCGGCCGGTCGTTCGCCGCCGGGCCGAGATCGACCTCGCACACCTTCAGGCGGTCGGCGTCGGGGTGTTGGCGCGCGTCGAGGACGCGCCCCACGACGAACCCCTCGACGTCGGCGACGCCGTGATGGTGGATCGCCTCGACCTTCGTGCCGGTCATCGTCAGGCGCTCCTCGATCGCGCGAACGTCGAGCTCGGGGTCGCAGTACTCGCGCAGCCAGTCGAGCGGAACCCTCATCCGAACTGCTCCAGGAAGCGCAGGTCGTTCTCGTAGTACAGCCGCAGGTCGGGGATCCCGTGCCGCAGCATCGCGATGCGCTCGACGCCCATGCCCCAGGCGAACCCCTGCACCTTCTCTGGGTCATAGCCGGGAGCGTTGGCGTGGGTCGTCGGCACGGAGGCGAACACGTTCGGGTCGACCTCGCCGGCGCCTAGCACCTCCAGCCAGCCCTCGCCCTTGCACAGGTGGCAGCGCGCGCCGTCG
>DATHGU010000198.1:0-2440 GCA_035317495.1 Solirubrobacteraceae bacterium | reverse complement strand
CAACCTGATCGTCGGCAAGCAGCAGTTCGTCGCCAAGTGCGGCTCGTGCCACACGCTTGCGCGGGCCGAAACGAAAGGCATCGTCGGGCCGAACCTCGACGAAGCGTTCCGTGCGGGCCTCGCCGAAGGCGCCAAGCGCTCAACGGTCCGCGGCATCGTCGAAGAGCAGATCAAGATCCCCAATCCCGAAGGTGCGATGCCGAAGAACCTCGTCAGCGGAGCGACTCGCCGAGGCGTCGCTGCCTACGTCGCGCAGGTAGTTGCCAAGCCGGGCAAGGACACCGGCCTGCTGGCGACCGCCGTGCAGGCCCCGGGCGCCGGCATGCCCGCGACCGAGAAGGGCGGCAAGCTGTCGATTCCCGCGAGCCCCAGCGGGCAGCTCGCATACGTGACGAACAAGGCCTCGGCGCAACCGGGCGCGGTGACGATCGAAATGCCGAACATGTCCGGCGTGGATCACAACCTGGCGCTCGAAACCGGCGAAGGCGGCGCCACGCCGAAGGGCAGCAAAGTCGGCGCGACACCGATCATCGCCAAGGGCACAGCCAAAGTCACGGTCACGCTCAAGCCGGGCGCGTACACGTTCTTCTGCGAGGTCCCAGGGCACCGCCCCGCGGGCATGTACGGCACGCTGACCGTCAAATAGCGCGCGGCGCGCCCACGGCCGCAGGGATCCAGCGCTAACCGCGCAGCAGCGGGTCGTGCGCGAAGAACAGGAACCACACGACCAGCGCAAGGATCGCCAGCACGACGACGATCACGGCGATCATCTCGATCGCGCCGATCAGCCCACGTCTCTCGGGCTCCATGCCTAGATGATCGCGCGTAGCAGCAGGATCAGCCCGACGATCACCGCAATCACGGCGATCGCGTAGAGCAGGAAGCGGAACGCCTCGTCCTCCGAGCGAAGGGGATTCAGCACGTCCGTCAGATGACGTAGACCGTCGTGTAGACGACGAGCCACATGGCGTCGACGAAGTGCCAGTAGATGCCCGGCACCTCGACGCCGCGATGCTCCTCGGGGGTGTAGTGGCCGCGGAACGATCTGATCGTGACGAACAGCAGCAGCAGCAGGCCGATGAACACGTGGGCTCCGTGCAGGCCGGTCAGGGAGTAGAAGATCGTCTGCTGCGCGTGGTCCTGCGGCGCGAAGCCGATGTTCGCGTACTCGTTGATCTGGACGAACAGGAACGTGCAGCCGAGCAGGAACGTGGTCAGGATGCCCGCCTTCAGGCCGAAGCGATTGCCGTGCTTGATCGCCGTCTGCGCCCAGTGCATGGTGAACGAAGAGGACACGAGGATCGCCGTGTTGACGCCCGCCACCTCGACCGGCAGGGATGTCCCGGGCGCCGGCCACGGGTCGCCCTGCGAGACGCGGATGAAGAAGTAGGCGGTGAAGAACGCGCCGAATACCATCACCTCGGAGATGATGAAAAGGAACATCCCCAACAGCTGGGGCTCGACGCGCGAGCTGCTGTGCGCGGGCGGCGGTCCGTGGTGCTCGTCCTCGCCGTGCGGGAGCGGATGGGCGAAGCCGGCTGCCTCCATGTCCTCTCGGCGCTCCGATCGCCCTACGCGGCCGGCGCCGCGGTCGTGGTGGGCTGAAGGTCGACGACCACGTGCTCGACCGGCGCCGAGCTGACGCTCTGGACACGCTCGATCAGATTCGCGCGCAGCCAGCCGGAGCGCTCGTCGGGCAACGTCGAGATGACCACGTCGTCGACGCGGAACAGCTCGAGGGCGTTGACGGCGGCCGTGTACGGGTCCGGGTCGCCGATCATGCCCGAGCCGACCAGGCCGGCGCTGTGCAGGCGGTCGAGCATCGTCGCCAGGCGGGCACGCGCCAGCCGCGGGGCCCCGCCGCTGCCGTCCGGCTGCGGGACGACGATAATGAACAGCCGCGGCGAGCCGGACGCGGCCTTTTGCTTGAGTCGCTCGAGCAGCTCTTCGCCGCCGAGCGTCTTGCTCGCCAGCACCAGCGTCGCCTTGAACGGGAGCCCCTCCTGCTCCAGATCGACCACGACGTGCTCGACGGGCAGCCCGGAGGCGTTGCGGATCCGCTCGATCAGGTCGCGCCGCAGCCAGCCGGAGCTCACGGCGGGGTGTGTGGAGATGATGATCTCATCGGGCCGGCGCTCGGCCACAGCGTCCATCGTCGCCAGGAACGGATCGGGGTCGCCGACCTCTCCGGTCGCATCTATCGATTCGCCGGAGACCAGCGAGAGCGCGAGGTCCACGCGCGCCTGTGCCGATTCGCGTACCGCCTCGTCGTAGATCACCAGTCCGGCCGACGGATTGCTCTGCGGCACGACCAGGCGGAAGCGGACGTCTCCATCCGCCGCGCGCTTGCGGACCGCCTCGAGCAGGTTGGCGCCGCCGAGCGTGCGATTGGCGACGACGAGCACTTCCTTCATCGGGAGACCCTCCTACTCACTCGCTC
>DATHGU010000197.1:0-2523 GCA_035317495.1 Solirubrobacteraceae bacterium | reverse complement strand
CGTTCGCTGACCAGCGGCACACGCCACCGATGCCATCGCAAATGAGCAGCCCGCCCATCAGCACCGCTACGTCGGTTCCCGACGCAGCGCCGGCGCGCTGTCCCGACACCTGGCCGATTGGAGCGATGGTTGCAGCCCATTGGTTCGCACATGGCTCGGGACCGAGCCCTGACGGCGACGACGTATTTGAGGCCGTCAGCTTGGGGCTGATTGACCTCTCGGACGAATGTAGCGTCACGAGGCGGGGTCGAGAGGCACTACGTCAGCACGGATGGCTCTAACACATAGGCTGTCCTCCGGCGCGGGACGAACGGGACCATCCGCGCCAAGCCGCGGTGCCTCGAATGGGGCCGCAGCGGCGTCCTGAACAGGCGAGCTGAGGCTATGCCAGGCTGTCGAGCTACTCGAGCAGCCCGAGAGCGCGATGGACCAGCTCTCCGCGCTGTGCGTGCTTCGCGGGCTGACTCGCTAGCGCCAGTCCACGACGATCGAGAGATCGTCCAGGTCCTCGATGTGGCGCCAGTTGGCGGGGTTGCGTCGGGCCTTCCGCGGGTCGCCGATCGGAAACTCCTCCATGTCGGCGTGGGCGTCGTCGGGCTCGGGCCACTCCCTCAGGCAGTAGAGCGCCGAGCCGACCTGCCAGCAGGTCTGAAGCAGGCGCATCGACAGACGTATCCAGGGCTCGGACTTCTGGCCGACGACCGGCGAGTTGGCCAGGTCGTCAGCTTCTTCATGGACGTCCAGGAACAGGGCGAAGAACTCTTCCATGCCTTGCTCGGCCTCCGCGCGGGCTTCTCGCCAGGCGCGGTGCTGGGGCGACTCGGGCAGCACCAGCTCGCCCGCGCGGCGCAGCCGGTTGAGGCGCATGTGCCCCTGCTGGGTGACTTTCCAGCCGCGCACGCTTTGGTCAGGGGAGACCGTGAGGGCGCCGTCCTCGACGAGCCGTTCGAGCTGCGGGCGCAGGTTGCGTGTCGTCCAAGCGCTCGGCACGAAGCCGAGGTGAATGGAGATCGTCGACGCGCCGGCCCGATTGGAGAATCGGTTGTGGCGCACGGCGCGCTCGACCGCTCCCAGCACGACGGCATCAGAGACATGCCGGAAGCGGGCGAGGTGCTGGCACTTGCTCGCCTGAAGTCGGCGGAGCCTCTCCTCGGGCGACTCTCTCATATGCCGATGAGCTCGAGCTCGTCGATGCGCCTGGCGCAGCGTGAGGCGAACACGTCATCGCCATCGACGAGGGCGACTCCATCGGCCTGCAGACGCTCAAGGGCGCTGTCGAGGACGGAGCGATCGACGCGAAGGGCAACGACAAGCTCGTCGCGCGAGGAGCGCTCGCAGTCGTCGTCGAGCAGGTCGAGGACAATGGCACGGTCGAGGCGGCGGTGCTCGTCGAAGTCCGCTTGGGTACGGTGCTCGTGCATGGGAGGTTCTGTCTCCTGTGTCACGGCCCCGGGGCAGTTTGCGCTGTCGCCGGGGCCAATTGGTTGTCAGATTCAAGCGACGCTACATCGCCATTGACGGGCTGTGGGCGAATGCCGCGAAGTTGGCACCGAGAGGGCACATCGCGGTAACAGTCGGCCGCTGGCTGAGCCGCCATCCGGCGCCGGGGAGCGCGGCGGTAGGATCTAGCTGTGGCTTGGCTTGGAGTGCGCCCCACCGCCGCGCAGGGCTCTCCGCGCGCCGTGGTACAGTCGAACGTATGTTCGCAATGACCGCTCAGGATCGGCGCGAGCACGCGGCGGTCCTCGCCCTCACCGAGGCATCTCCCGTGCCGTGGTATCAGGTCGCAGACATCCTGGAGCAGGCCGGTAGCGCGCTCGCGGTCTCCAGCGGCCAGCACAGCCTTGACGATGAGCCCGAGGCGATCATCGCGCGCCAGCTCGCCGAGCGTGTCACCGACGAGATGATCGAGCGCTGGGAGCAGACGATCGAGGCGACGCTCGCTGCCGTTCCGGACGGCCGTCTAGTCACCGTCCTTGATGAGGAGTACCCCCACAACCTGCGCCGCGTCTACAACCGTCCGCCATTCCTGTTCATCAGAGGAGCGCTGAGCGAGGAGGACTCGCGCTCGGTGGCGATCGTCGGAACCCGCGAACCCTCGCCCGCCGGCCAAGCGCTGGCCCGCGAGATGGCCGCGGCGCTGGCCGAGTGCGGAGTGACGGTCATCTCCGGCATGGCCGCCGGGATCGACACCCAGGCGCACACCGCCTCGCTTGACGCGGGCGGACGCACGATCGCGGTGATGGGCACCGGCATCGACCGCATCTATCCGGCAGCCAACGCCGCGCTCGCCGAGCGCATCGTCGAGAACGGGGCGCTGCTGTCGCAGTTCTGGCCCGGCGCGCCTCCGCGCGGCAGCAACTTCCCGCTGCGCAACGTCGTCACCAGCGGCGTCGCGATCGGGACGATCGTGATCGAGGCTAGCTCTACCAGCGGAGCCAAGATGCAAGCGCGACTGGCGCTGGAGCACGGCAAGCGCCTATTTCTTGTCGAGAGCCTGGTCCTCCAAGAGGAGTGGGCGCA
>DATHGU010000196.1:0-2124 GCA_035317495.1 Solirubrobacteraceae bacterium | reverse complement strand
CCCCGGGCAGGCGAAACGGACCGGTTGGTCGTATCTCCAGACGCTGCTCGAAGCTAGTCACGACCGCCGAGCAGATGCACGTCGAGCAGCAGCGAGCGGCTGCCGACGATCTGCACGAGCTCGTCTGCGGCCGAGGACGCCTTTCGCCCCCGGCGGGCACGTCCCAGGCGCCGCCCCGCGTGACGGCCCTTCGACAACGCGGCGGCCTGACGCTGGCGGCGCGTGACGAGACCGACGACGGCCGCCCCCGCGACAAAGCCCCCAGCCGCCACCGCCGCGGCCTGCACGGCCGGCAGCATCACAACCGAGGAGCTGCGCGAGAGCTCTCCCGAGAATGGGTAGCTGCGCACGACGGTCGCCGCCTCGGCGAGGACCGGCAGGGCGTCTGTATCCTCGCCCTCGCCGGCCGAGGCGCCCCCGGGCGCCCGGTCCTCAGAGGACCGGCCGACGGGACGCTCGTGCTGGGGAAAGGCGCTCACGCTGGGAAGTGTAGAGCGCGCCCCAGACCCCACGTGGTTCCCAGGGGCCTACGGCTCGCGCACGCCTGGAGCTCGCGCGCGCCTATAGCTCGCGCTCGTACACGCGGTAGCGCTTGACGATCCGCTCGCCCTTGCTTCATGCCGCCCGCGCTCGAGGGCCCGCCATGAGGCGATTCGCCCGACCGAGCAGCCATCGTGGGGCCTCAGGCTGCGAATCCCACGCAGGCCGTGACCCCGTAGGCCCGCGCGATCTCTTCAGCCTTCGCGTTGGCCTTGACATAAGCGCGATTGGCGATCCTCGCGCCCGGCGAGCGTGGCTTAGCCCGAACGATGTTCTTCAGAGCGCCGATGGCGAGCTCGCGGTAGCGCAACCATTCCGAGGGGACCGCGTCCGCCGCGGGCATGCGGATCGCTCGAAGCTGCGTGTTCGCCTGTTCTTTGACCTTGAGTACCTCCTTGAGCTCCGCACTGAGGTTCCCGAAGGGCCGTTCAGCGATGGCATGCATCTTCTGATTGAGGCTCTCACATACGCGGTTGGCTCGCGTGTTGTACGCGGCCTTCGTGGGCCTGCTGTTGCTCCCGCAACCAGCCACCACGCCGATTGCCGTGACCGCCGCGAGGATCGCAAGGCCGGCCGACCTCCTACGCGCGAGCCGCCGGCGCAGACTGCCCCGGCTCACGCGCTCTCCTCCGACGTCCCGTTCGCTCCCATGCTGGGGGCCATCCTACAGCAGCCGCCGCGCGCAGCGACGGGGCTCACCCACGCACCGCGGGCCTGGCGCGCCGCTCGCGGTACGGGTGGAGCTAGGGCACGTGCGCGGCAAGAGTGCGCTCGAACACGCGATAGCGCTTGACGATCCGCCCGCCCATCGCTTCCATGCCGCGGTTCATCGCGGTGTTCGTCTCGAGGATCCAGCCCATCTCGCCGCCGTCCTGCGGCCGAGCTTCGGCGGCGTCGAAGTGCAGTTGGTAAAGGCGCGCGGCGACGCCCGTGTGCTGGTAGGAGGGCTTGACGCCGAGGAAGCCGACGCGCACGCGATCGGTCAGCTTGCCCTTGTTGAGGAAGTACCACCAGCCGAGCGGCAGCAGTTTGCCGTTCATCTTCGCGAGCACCTGGTTGATGTCGGGGAAGGTCATCGCCATCCCCACGACCTCGCCGGTGTCGATGCGCTCGGCGATCATCGCCCAGTGCTTGTCGAAGACGAGCTGCATCTCCTGCGCGAGCGCATCGAGGTCCTTCTTGGAATAGGGCACGAAGTCCCAGTTCTCAGACCACGCCGAGTTGTAGACCTCGGCGAATGAGTTCATGTCTTTGCGCAGCTGCCAGCGGCGCATCGGGCGCACGCGGATGCCGTGCTCGCTCTCGGCCTTCGCCGCGAGCTCCCAGATCACCGGCAGGACCTTGTCGCGTTCGGTGACCTCGAGGTTCCACATCAGCAGGTCCATCGCCTTGGTCATGCCGGCGCGCTCGACGAGCTGCTGGTAGTAGGGCGGGTGCCAGGGCTGGCGGATCATCGGGCGTAGGTCGAAGCCCTCGATCAGGATGCCGCTCTCGTCGTTCATCGCGAAGCTCGCGGGTCCCACCATCAGCTCCTTGCCGCGCGCGCCCAGCCACGTGGCAGCGGCCTGCAGCAGGCCGTCGAGC
>DATHGU010000195.1:0-5725 GCA_035317495.1 Solirubrobacteraceae bacterium | reverse complement strand
GACGTACACGGGCGCCTCGAACCCCGGCACGAGACGCTTGTAGGAGTTCACCCACTGCGCGAAGATCGAGCAGATCTCGCGCGCGTGCTTCAGCTGCCCGGCGATGAACGCCTTGCCGATGTCAGACAGGAAGTACTGGTCGTCGGCCTCGTAGAAGGCGTTTTGGCCTTTGCTGAACAGCGACTGATGGGTGTGCATGCCCGACCCGTTCTCGCCGTACAGCGGCTTGGGCATGAACGTCGCATGCCAGCCGTACTTCATCGCGTACTCCTTGACGGTTATGCGGTACGTCATGCAGTCGTCGGCCATCTTCATCGCGTCCGCGTAGCGCATGTCGATCTCGTGCTGGGAGGGGCCGACCTCGTGGTGGGTGTACTCGACGTGGATGCCCAGCTGCTCCAGCGCGAGCACCGTCTCGCGGCGCACGTCCGAGCCGGCGTCGAGCGTCGTCAGGTCGAAGTAGCCGCCTTCGTCGAGCACCTCCGTCGAGCGCGAGTCCTTGAACAGGAAGTACTCCAGCTCCGGGCCGACGTTGAACACGTCGAAGCCCATCGCGTGGGCGCGCTCCAGCGCGCGGCGCAGCACGTGGCGTGGGTCGCCCTCGTACGGAGTGCGCTCTGGTGTGATCACGTCGCAGAACATCCGCCCGACGCCCTGCTCCTCCGGGCGCCACGGCAGCACCGCGAACGTCGCCGGGTCGGGCATCGCGATCATGTCCGACTCCTCGATCGCGTTGAAGCCCGTGATCGACGAGCCGTCGAAGCCCATGCCCGCCTCGAACGCGTCGTCGAGCTCGTCGACGTTGATCGAGAACGACTTCAGCTGCCCGAGGATATCGGTGAACCAGAAGCGGATGAAGCGGATCTCGCGCTCGGCGACGATCGCCTTGACATCCTCCGCGGTCTTCGGCTGCTCCGACATTCTGGCCTGACCTTATCGATGGCCTCCGCTCAGCGGTATCGACGGATGGCCAAACCGTTCGTTCGCCAGCGCATGGGGGCGATCCGGGTTGGTCAAGCGCCTCTGAGACGTGCGTCTCAGGATCAGTGGCCGGCGACGGCGGCCACGAAGTCGGCCACCTGTTCGGCTTCCTTGCCCTGATAGAGGCCCGCCGGCATCTGTCCCAGGCCGCGCGCCCGCCCTTCGGTGATCGCGCTCAGCACGAGCGCCTTGCGCCCGGCGGCCGTGGAGATGTCAGCGCCGACGCGCACGTCGAGGTTCGGTCCGATGCGCCCGACGGACTTGGTCGCTGCGAGCGTGTGGCACACCGCGCACGATCGTGCGAACAGCTCCCGACCGCGCTCCTGCTGGGCATTCAGGTGCAGCCCACCGACCGCCACGCTCGCCTTGTGATCGCCGTTGAAGGCCAGCACGATGGCCGGGACGGCGAGTCCGAACGCGAACAGCACGATGACCGCCAGCGTGATGCCGCGCTGGCCGGCCTGCTGGCCGATCTCCGATCGGTCGGTGTGCAGCGCTTGCCGCGCGCCCCGCGGTCCGCCGCGCATCGCGACGAAGAACACGCCGAGGCCGAGCACGACCCAGATCAGGACGATGGCGATGACCATGCGCGCGAGAACATATCGCCTGGCGGCGCCGGACGATGACGGCGGCGGCGATGCGCGCTGCGCGCCGGGCGGTCAGGAGCCGTTCCAGGCGCTCGTCGAGCGCCGAGCGGCGGCCGATTGGAGCCCGCGGATTTGAGCCCTCTCACCTTTAGGCGCGCGCAAGGTGCGGCGCTAAGGTGGATCGAGATCCGGCAACCACGAGGACGTGGACCGGCAAGACCATGGATATGCCGTCGTGAACATCCTCCGCCGCCTACCACTGTCGCGCCTGCTGCTGATGTGCGGCCTGGTCGTGGCGATCGGAGTGTCCGCCACGGCGCTGGCCTCTGCGGTCGGCTCCGGGCCGACTCCGCCACCGAAGGCGCTCCCGCAGGCCGTGCACGACGCGCTCGCCGCGGCGCCGGTGGAAGGCGTAACGGCAAGCATCAAGCTGAGCAATCACCTGCTCGAAGGCTCGAACCTCGCAAGCGGCTCCGGCGAAGCCAGCCAGCTATCGGCGAGCCCCCTGCTGTCCGGCGGCTCCGGACGACTGTGGATCGCCAAGGACGGGCGCGTCCGAATGGAGCTGCAGGCCGAAAAAGGCGACACGCAGGTTCTCTACGACGGCCACACGCTGACCGTCTACGACGCCTCGTCGAACACGCTGTATCGCTACAAAGTGCCCCCATCCGAAGGCGGCAAGCCCACCGGCCACGAGACCCACGAAGTCCCGAGCGTCGCGAAGATCGAAGAAGCCATCTCCGAGCTGAGCAAGAACGCGACGGTCTCCGGGGCTGCGCCCACGGACGTCGCAGGCCAGGCCGCCTACACGACGCGCATCTCGCCAAAGGAAGCCGGCAGCCTGATCGGCGGCGCGGAGCTCTCGTGGGATGCGGTGCACGGCGTGCCGCTGCGCGCCGCGGTGTACTCCTCGACCAGCTCCTCCCCAGTGATCGAACTGGCGGCGACCGAAATCTCATACGGTCCGGTGGCGGATTCGGTGTTCGACTTCACCCCCCCGCCCGGCGCCAAGATCGAAGAAGTCGCGCTGTCCGGCGACCACCAGACGAGCGGTTCGGGCGGCTCCTCGTCCACCGGTGGCAGCCGGCCGAAGGCCACCACCCGCGGCCACGGGATCACCGGCGTGACCGTCGTCGAAGGCAAGACCAAGCGCGGCGAGAAGCCGCTGAACCTGCCCGAAGGACTGCCGAAGGTGCACGTCGGCTCCACGACCGCCACCGAGCTTCCGACCGCCCTCGGGACGCTGCTCAGCTTCGAGCGCTCCGGCGTGCGCTACCTGCTGGCCGGGGCCGTCAACCCCGCGGCGATCGAGGCAGTCGCGCGGGGCCTGTAGGTGGCCGAGCAAGCGCCGGCCCCCCGGCCGCCGGCAGGCCAGTCGGCGGAGGGCGAGCACGCGCCGCCGGTCCGCGCGCAGGGGCTCGTCAAGCGCTACGACGAGGTCGTCGCGGTCGATCACGTCGACCTGCACGTGCGCACCGGCGACGTGTACGGCTTTCTCGGACCGAACGGCGCAGGCAAGACGACCACCCTGCGCATGGCGCTCGGGCTGATCACGCCCACCGAGGGCAGCGTCGAGCTGTTCGGCCGCGACCCGCTGCGCTTGGGGGCGCGCGCGCTCGAGGGCGTCGCCGGCTTCGTCGAGGCGCCGCGCTTCTACCCATACCTCAGCGCCCGCAAGAACCTCGAGCTGCTGGCCGCGCTCGACGGCGGCGAGGCACGCGAGCGGATCGACGAGGTGCTGGAGATCGTCGAGCTGCTCCCGCGCGCGCGCCATCGCGTGGGCGGCTACTCACACGGGATGCGCCAGCGGCTGGGCATCGCCGCGGCTCTGCTGCGCCGCCCTCGGCTGTTGATCCTCGATGAGCCGGCGACCGGGCTGGACCCCGCGGGGATGCGCGACATGCGGCTGCTTATCCGCCGCCTGGCGAGCGAGGGCATCACCGTGCTGCTCTCCAGCCACCAGCTGCCCGAGGTGCAGGAGCTGTGCGACCGCGTGGCGATCGTCGATTCTGGGCGCGTGGTCTACGAGGGCGCGCTCGCCGACCTGCGCCGCCAAGGCGGAGCCGGCTATCGCCTGCGCACGACCGACGACTCGCTCGCGCTGCGTCTCCTGCGCGAAGCGCCCGGGATCGAGCACGCGAGCACGGGCGAGCACGGCCTGGCCTTCCAGGCCGAGGAGCGTGAGGTGGGCGCGCTGTCGCTGTCGCTGGCGCAGGCCGGCGTCGGCATTCTCGCGCTCACGCCCGAGTTGGCCACGCTCGAGGACCTGTTCTTCCGTCTGACCGAGGGCCATGCCGCGACGCGCTCAGCCGAGGACCGCTCGGCGAGCGACGCGGAGCAGCGTAAGGACGGGCAGCAAGCGCCGGCTCTGACGGGCAACGCCGCGGAGAGCCGATGAGCGCCGCCGTCGCACAGCCGCTCGCCGCCGGGCTGCCGGCGCACGTGAGGCGCCCCAGCACGCTGACGATCTGGCGCTGGGAGATGCGCAAGCTGATCTCGCAGAAGCGCACCTACCTGGGGCTTTCGATCAACGTCGCCTTCCCCTTGATCTTCGTTGTGGCGCAGCTCCTACGCGGCCACCCCGGACATGACAGTGGCAACATCTTCTTCTCCTACGTCACGCAATCAGGGCTCGCCACTCCGGTGTTGACCTTGTTCTTCGAGTCCGCATTCTTGCTGCCCCTGGCGGCGTCGCTGGTAGCCGGGGACATCGTCGCCAACGAGGACTCCAACGGCACGCTGAAGACGATCCTTACGCGCTCGGTCGACCGCGGTCAGGTGTTCACGGCCAAGACGCTCGCAGCGATGACCTATACGACGCTCGCCGTGCTCATCTCTGCCGCCACGGCAACGATCGCAGGAGTCGCCGCGTGGGGCTTTCACGACGTGATCACCTTCTCCAGCTCGATCGTCTCGGCACCCAAGGGCCTGCTGCTCGTGTTCGCCGCCAACGCCTGCTATCTGATTCCCCTGCTCGCGGTCGTCTGCATCGGCGTGCTCCTGTCGACAGTCACCCGCAACAGCGCGGCCGCCGTCGTGGGCACGCTCGCGATCACGCTGCTGCTGGCGCTGGTCACCGTGATCCCTGGGCTCGAGGGTGCGCGGCCCTACCTGCTGACAACCGAGTACAACAACTGGCACGGCCTGTTGCGGACGCCCACCGACTGGGCGCCGATCCTGCATTCGCTGTGGGTCTGCGCGCTGTACGCCCTCCCGTGCCTGGCCGCCGCGTACCTCGTGTTCCTGCGCCGCGACGTGGCCGGCGGCTAGCTCAGCCCACCTCGGCCGGTAGCTCGACGGAGGAGAGCTCGACGTCGCCCATCAGGCGGCGCGCCTCGCGCGGGTCGATCAGCCCCGCTTCAAGGCGCCCGGTCGACTCCGCGCCGCACGCGACGGCCAGGCGCAGGCACTGGTCGGGCGCGCGGCCCTCGTAGCGCGCGGCCACGTAGCCGGCCAGGAAGGCGTCACCTGAGCCGCGCCTGGCGATCATCGGCTCGCGCGGCTCGATGCGGGCGCGCTTCATGCGCGGCTGACCGTCCACGAGCACCTGTGCGAAGCAGCCATCGGGAAGCGTCATGATCGCCTCGCGCGGACCGAGCGCGACGATCTCGCGAACCACCTGCGAGCGCTCCTCCTCGCCTGCGAACTCGTGCCCGACGAGTTCCTCGGCCTCGAGCACGTTGGGCGAGACGACGTCCGGCTCGGCGCGCACCGCCTGGCGCAGCGGCTCGCCGTCCGTGTCGATGACCGTCGTCACCTCCATCCGCTCGATGTCGCGGATCAGCCCGGCATACAGGTCCGGCTCGACCCCGCGCGGCAGCGACCCCGCGAACACGACGATCGCGGCGCCGCGTGCGAGGTACAGAAGCTTGTCGCGAAACAATTCGGTCTCCCTCTCGGAGACCGCTGGGCCGCGTTCGTTGATCTCCGTCTGCTCACCGGTCGTCGGGTCGAGCACGGACGTGTTCCTGCGCGACTCCTCGCGGATGCGAACGAAGTCGTTGAGGATCGACTCAGCCGTGAGCTGCTCGACGATGTGGGTGCCCGTAGCACCCCCGGCGAAGCCGGTGGCAATGACCGGCTGGCCGAGCGTCTTCAGCGTGCGCGCGATGTTGACGCCCTTGCCGCCGGCCATCGTGCGCTGCTCCACCGTGCGG
>DATHGU010000194.1:0-2730 GCA_035317495.1 Solirubrobacteraceae bacterium | reverse complement strand
CGATTGGCGGATCGACGGTGACCTCGCGTCGCTGCAGGTCGAACCCCGTGACATCAGCCAGCAGAACGCGCACGTCATGCCGCCGGCGCACGATCCGTCGCAGCGGCACGGCGATCTCGCCGGGCGACAGCGAACCGGTCGCGACCTGGTAGCTGAGCGGCTGGAACAGGTGGTAGTTGTGCCGGTCGACCAGCGTGATCTCGACGTCCGCGGAGCGGAGCGCCTGAACCGCCGTGAGACCGGCGAAGCCACCGCCGACGACGACCACGCGCACCGGCCCTCGAGCGGGCGCGCGGCTCGCATCGGGACCTTGGAGCATCTCTCGCGACGCCAAGCGCTGAAGGATGACGACTCTTGCCGCCGCCTGCCATTCAGGTTGGCGCCGTCCGCCATACAGGTCCGATTCCCGCCAGACAGATGCGCTCTCGTGTGGGAGAGTGGGTCGATGCTGCTCGACCCGGACCGCATTTGGCAAGCGATCGAGGCGGCCGACGCGCGTTTCGACGGGTGGGTGTTCTGCGCGGTGCGAACGACCGGCATCTACTGCCGGCCGAGCTGTCCCGCACGCACTCCGAAACGCGAGAACGTCCGCTTCTTCGCCTCGGCCGCGGCCGCGCAGGCGGCCGGCTTTCGCGCGTGCAAGCGCTGTCGGCCGGACGCGACGCCCGGATCCCCGGAGTGGGACGTGCGCGCGGATCTCGTCGGTCGCGCGATGCGCCTGATCGCCGACGGCGTGGTGGACCGCGAGGGCGTCGGCGGCCTCGCGTCGCGGCTCGGCTACACCACGCGCCACGTTCACCGTCAGCTGATGGCGACGGTCGGCGCCGGACCGCTTGCGCTCGCACGCGCGCAGCGCGCGCAGACCGCCCGCATCCTGCTCGAGACGACGCTCGTGCCGATCACCGGCGTCGCGTTCGCCGCCGGCTTTCAGAGCGTGCGGCAGTTCAACGAGACGATCCAGTCGGTGTTCGCGATGACGCCGAGCGGGCTGCGCGCGCGCGTGCGCAGCGAGGGACGTGCGGATGACAGCGGCGCGCTGTCGCTGCGGCTCCCCTACCGCGAGCCGCTCGACGCCTCCGGCCTGATCGCGTTTCTCGCCCGGCGCGTCGTCCCGGGGGTGGAGGAGGTGGCCGATGGCGCCTACCGACGAAGCCTGCGCCTGCCGAGCGGGACGGGGGTCGTGGAGCTGCGGCCCGCCGACGGCCACATACACGCGCGCTACTGGCTGGCGGACCTCCGCGACCTCGGCGCCGCCATGCAGCGCTCGCGCGCGCTGCTCGACCTCGACTCCGACCCGCACAGCGTCACGGACGCGCTCGGCCGTGAGGAGTTGCTGGCGCCACTCGTGCGCGCGACGCCCGGACGCCGCGTGCCCGGCCACGTCGAGCCGCACGAGCTGGCGATCCGCGCGGTGCTCGGCCAGCAGGTCTCGTTGCGCGGCGCGGCGACGCTCGCGGCCCGCCTCCTCGGGCTGCACGGCGAGCGACTCGAGCGCCCGCTCGGCGGCGTGACGCACGTGTTCCCCTCGGTCGCGGCGCTCGCCACGGCCGACCTGAGTCGCGTGGCGATGCCGGCCGCGCGCCGCCGTGCCCTGCGCGCGTTGGTCACGGCGCTGGAGCGCGGTGAGATCGTGCTCGACGCCGGCTCAGAGCGCGAGGAGGCGCGGCGTCGACTGCTCGCGCTGCCCGGCATCGGGCCGTGGACCAGCGAGTACATAGCGATGCGCGCCCTGCGCGACCCAGACGCCTTTCTGCCCAGCGATCTCGGGGTCCGCCACGCTCTCGAGCAGCTCGGCCAAGATGGCCGCCCGGCCGCCGCCAGGAGCGTCTCGCAGCGCTGGCGGCCATACCGCGCATACGCCGTGCAGTACCTGTGGGCCTCCCTGCAGGCGCCCGAAGTTGTGAGCAAGGCCGCGCGGCGCGCGGGCGTGGCGGATCGGCTCGCCGCCTGATGAGCGCGGCGGCCCGCACGACACGCCCCGACGTTCCTCGAGCGCTGCTCTACACGAGCGTCGAGAGCCCGATCGGAGAGCTGTTGCTGCTCGGCGACGGGCAGGTCCTCAGCGGCCTGTACATGCAGGGGGGCCGCAAGCCGATCGCGATCGGGCCGCGATGGCGGTGCACCACCGCTGCCTTCGGGCATGTCCGCGCACAGCTGCTGCAGTACTTCGCCGGTGAGCGCGCGGCGTTCGACGTGTCTCTGACGATGCAGGGAGATCCGTTCGAGCGGCTCGTCTGGCGCGCTCTGCAGGACATTCCCTACGGCGAGACCGTCAGCTACGGCGAGGTCGCGCGGCGCATCGGCCATCCCTCGGCAGCGCGCGCCGTGGGCCTCGCGAACGCCCGCAATCCGATCGCGATCATCGTTCCCTGCCACCGCGTGATCGGCGCCGACGGAACGCTGACCGGCTACGCAGGCGGGCTGGAGCGCAAGCGAGCTTTGCTCGAGCTGGAGGCAGGGCAGGCTCGCCTGCCGATCTGAGCGCGCAACGTGCCGGCGGTAGTCTGCGTCGCGCATGACGACGGTCCGCGTGCTGCGCGTCTTCACCGACGCCGCCGGTCGGTCGGGCAACCGGCTCGGCGTCGTGCGCGACGCCGAGGGCATCGATCGCGCGCGCCGTCAGGCGATCGCGGCGGAGCTCGGCTACAGCGAGACGGTGTTCGTGGAGGACGACGCGCGCGCGCAGATCTTCACGCCCGCGCTGGAGTTGCCGTTCGCCGGCCACCCGCT
>DATHGU010000193.1:0-7965 GCA_035317495.1 Solirubrobacteraceae bacterium | reverse complement strand
CTTGAAGGTCCGCTGGGAGATCACGTCGACGGTGTTCGAGCGCGTGTTGGGCACGTACACGAGCGCCGGGTCGCCGCGCACGACGGGGCTCAGCAGCCCGGGACGATCGGCCGCGTAGACGTTCGTGAGGCTCAGGCGTGGCGGGATCCTGCCGGCCACGGGCACTTCTACACCCCGATGCGCAGTCGTGCGCCCGGCCGCCGAGGTGGCCGGGCGCGCTTCCTGCGCCGTGGACGAGCCCCCGCATCCGGCGAGCGTCAGCATGGTGGCCAGCAGCGCCGCCATGGCGGCCAGCTGTGCTGCCGCGGCGCGTGCCATTGGGGGGCGCTCGGGCGCGTTCATCGCGCGCTCGGCAGCAGCGTCAGAGCCCGGTCGTAAACCGTGCCGGCCGATTCGCGCCCGCCGACGAGCACGATGCGATCGGGCAGGGAGGCCGCGCCGAGATCGGACAGCGCGCGCGGCAGACGTCCGGCCGGCTGGACGGCTCCATTGAGCGGATCGACCGCGAGGATCGACGAGCGCTGCCCGGAGAGGCTTTCGCTGCGTCCGCCCAGCACGTAGAGCCAGCCGCCCAGCGCGGCGCCGGCGGCGTGCGTGACGGGATACGGCAGCTCGCCGACGCGGCGGACGCGACCAGTCGCGGGATCGAAGGAGAGGATCGCCCGTTCGGCGGTCACGCCCGAGGTTCCTCCGGCGATCAGCACACGACCGCCGACGGCCGCCACGGAGGCGTAGCGCAGCGGCCGCGGCAGCGTTGCGACGATCCGCGCGCCGGCGCCGGGGGTGAACGCCACGATCGTACGCAGAGGCGCCGAGACGGTGTAGCCGCCGACGATGTATGCGGTGTGCCCGACGGTCGCCGCGGCGACGTCGGAGGCCGCCACGGGGAGCCGTCCGACGGCGCTCGCCCCGCTTTGATCGACGCGGTAGATCACGTCGCTCGTGCTGCCCGCGTCGCCTCCGCCGAACAGGTAGGCGCGCCCGCCGATGCTTGCGGCACCCGCATCGTGGAGCGCCTGGGGAAGCTGCCCCACGCTGCGGGCGCCGGAGGCGTCGATCAGCGTGACGTTCGACACCGACGAGTCGCCGGCGTCGAGACCAGCTATCGCGAGCACCCCACCGGCGCCGGGCGTGACCGCCGGCAGCTGCACCGCGGCCGGGAGCGCCTGCGAGGTGCCGGCCCGCAGCGTCGCAGGCCGCGGTGGCGTTGTGCTCTTCGAGCTGGTCACAGCCGCCGCGCGGGCGGGCGGGCCGGAGCGCGTGCCGCCGCAGCCGCCCACCAGCACGGCCAGCGCGGCGGCCGGAAGTAGCGCGCGGGCGCGCGCTCGCGGTCTCACGGGCACCTCGCCAGCATCTTCGCACGGCCTAAAGCCGAGGTGAGTGCGGAGTGAGGACCCGCTCACGGCCGCGGCCCGCGTTCCACCGGCGCGGTGCCTACGGAACGATCACCGCGGCCCCGCTGAAGCGACCCGCGCGCAGGTCCGCGAGCGCCTCGTTGGCACCCTCGAGTGGATAGGTGGTGACGCGCGTTTGCACGGGAACCTGCGGGGCGAGCGCGAGCATCTCCTCGCCGTCCAGGCGCGTCAGGTTGGCGACGGAGCGCACTGCACGCTCCTCCCAGAGGATGCTGTAGGGGAATGCGGGGATGTCGCTCATGTGGATGCCCGCGCACACGACCGTGCCACCGGGCGCCAGCGCGCGCAGTGCGACCGGGACGAGCGATCCAACCGGCGCGAAGATGATCGCCGCGTCGAGTGGCTCGGGCGGCGGGTCTTCGGAGCCGCCCGCCCACGCGGCGCCGAGCTCGCGCGCGAAGTCCTGCGCGGTCTCGTCGCCGGGCCGGGTGAACGCATATACCCGTCGTCCCTGCCAGCGGCAGAGCTGGACGAGGATGTGCGCGGAGTCGCCGAAGCCGTAGAAGCCGATGCGGCGCGCCTCGCCACACATGCGCAGCGCTCTGTAGCCGATCAGCCCCGCGCACATCAGCGGTGCGCCCTGCTCGTTGGAGTAGCTCGCGGGAATTGGCAGGCAGAATCGCGCATCGGCGACGGTGTACTCGGCGAATCCACCGTCGATGTCGCGTCCGGTGAACCTGGCGTTCGGACACAGGTTCTCGCGTCCGCTGCGGCAGTACTCGCACGTGCCGTCCACCCAGCCGAGCCACGGAACCCCGATGCGGCCGCCGCCCGCGAGACCCTCGACCGCAGCATCACCGCCCGCCTCCACTTCGCCGACGATCATGTGTCCGAGGATGCGCGGCGGGTGCGGTATGTCGACCTCTCCGTCGAGGAGGTGAAGGTCGGTACGACAGACGCCGCACGCCAGCACACGGATGAGCAGCTGTCCGGGGCCGGGCTGCGGGATCGGGCGCTCCTCCAATCGCAACGGCTGACCGACCTCGTGGAAGACCATTGCGCGCATCGCTCTCCTATCCGAAGAACAGCTCCGCGGTCTCATACAGCGCCGGGTCCAGCAGCTTCGGCTCCCGCAGCGCCTCGGCCAGCGGCACCTCGACGATCTCGGTTCCCTGCAGCCCGACCATCAGCCCGAAGCGCCCGGCGAGCGCCGCATCCATGGCCGCGACGCCGAAGCGCGTCGCGAGCACGCGGTCGAACGCCACCGGGCTGCCGCCGCGCTGCACGTGGCCGAGGATCGTCACGCGACTCTCATACCCCGTCTGCGCCTCGAGCTCACCCTCGAGCGCGACGCCGATCCCACCGAGGCGCGCGTGCCCGAAGGCGTCGGTCGCGGTTCCCTCGCGGATCTGCAGCGTGCCTTCCCGTGGGACGGCGCCCTCGGCGACGACGACGATCGAGAAGCTGCGTCCACGCGCGTGACGGGCGCGCAGGTGGGCGACGACGCGATCGATGTCGAACGGCCGCTCCGGGACGAGGATCGCGTCGGCGCCGCCGGCCAGCCCCGCATAGGTCGCGATCCAGCCGGAATGCCGGCCCATCACCTCGACGACCATCACGCGGTTGTGCGACTCGGCGGTCGTGTGCAGGCGGTCGATCGCGTCGGTCACGATCTGCACGGCCGTCTGGAAGCCGAACGTCACGTCCGTGCCGCCGAGATCGTTGTCGATCGTCTTGGGCACGCCGACGACCGGAACGCCGTCGCGATGCAGTCGCAGGGCCACGCCGAGCGTGTCCTCGCCGCCGATCGGTATCAGCGCGTCGACCTCGCGCGCACGTAGCGTCTCGCGGATCGCGGCCGTCCCGTCGCGTCCCTGGGAGAACGGATTCGTGCGCGAGGTGCCGAGTATCGTGCCGCCGCGCGGCAGGATGCCGGCCGTGCTGGCCAGTGTCAGCTCGATCGCATCGTCGGCCAGCACGCCGGCCCATCCGGCGCGGAAGCCGACGAAGCTGTGCCCGTCCTCGGCCAGCCCGCGGCGCACGATCGCCCGGATCACGGCGTTCAGCCCCGGGCAGTCGCCTCCGCCTGTGAGCAACCCGACACGCATCGGGTGCCTAGATCCCCTGCCCCGGGAGGAACTCGTTGGTGAACGGCGGCAGGGCGGCGTTCGGGTTGTTGCGCAGCAGGCTGTGGGAGAACATCCAGTTGCCGAACGCCGCCCACGCCGATGGGCTCTGCCAGCCGAACGGCTTGCCGGCTTCGCTCGGAACCATTGCGGGCAGGGTTTGCTTGATCGAGGCGAGCTGGAGCTTGGAGTCGAGCGACGGGTTGGCCTTCACGACCAGCGAGGCGGCGGCAGTGGGCTCGCCGCGCACCTCGCGCTCGCCGCGCGTGAGCGCCTGCAGGAACGCGCGCAGGTCCTGACCGCGCTTGTGCGCCTCGTCTTCGCGAACGACCAGCACCAGCTCGTCATAGGTTGGCACGCCGGCGCGGTCGACGGGGATGGTCAGCGGACGCTTGTGGAGCTGCTCGAGCTGCAGCGCCTCGTAGTTCCAGAATCCGCCGAGCGTCGCGGCGACCTTGTGCGAGAGCATCGCGGGGACGAGGTTGAAGCCCACGTTGACTTCCTTGACGCTCGCGGGATTCACCCCGGCGCTCTGCAGGGCGGTGCGCAGCTCGACTGCCTGATAGGGGATGCCGGCGGTCCCGACCGTCTTGCCCGCCAGATCTGAGACCTTTCGCACGTGCCCGGCGGGCAGGGCGATGATCGATGTCAACGGGCGCTGCACGAGCGCGCCGACCGACACGAGCCGCAGGCCCTGGTCGCGGGCGAGCAGCAGCTCGGGCTCATATGAGATGGCCATGTCGGCCTTGCCCGCTGCGAGCAGCTTGAGCGGGGCGGATGGATCGGCAGGCGTCTGCGGCTGGACATCCAGCCCGGCCGCGCGAAAGTCGCCGTGCGAGATCGCCGCATAGAGCGCAGCGTGGTCGGCGTTCGGGAAGAAGTCCAACACGATCGTGAACGGCTTGGCGCTGGACGCTGAGAGCACATCGTGCTTGGCGCCGCAGGCGGACAGCGCGAGCAGGCACGAGAGCGCGGCGAGCGTCGCGAGCGCGCGGCGCGACGGTGAGGCGCGGCGCACCGTGCGCGATGGGGCAGCGGATCGGCGGCGGACGGCGGCTCTGGCTCTCAACGGGTCTCTCCTTCAGATCGGGTCACCCATGGCGCCAGGCGGCGCTCGGCAAGCGTGAGAATGTAGAAGCAGGCGATCGCGAGGGCGAACAGCACGAACGCCGCAGCGTATGCGCGCGGGGTCTGCAGGGCCGTCAGATCGGCGTTGATCTCGTGTCCGAGACCGGCGTGCGCACCGCTGGTGGTCGTCTGCGACTCCGCGATGTAGGCGCCGATGACGGCGATCGCCAGAGCGATTCGCGCCCCGCTGATCGCCGCCGGTAGGGCGGCCGGCAGCTCGGCGAAGCGGAACGCCTGCCAGCGCGAGGCGTCGAGCGTGCGCAGGAGCTTGAGCTGGTCGCGGTCGATCGCGGCCAGGCCATCGAAGGTCGTCACGAGCACCGGGAAGAAGCAGATCAGCACGACCACGGCTAGCTTCGGGAGCACGCCGAAGCCCCACCAGAAGACGAGCAGCGGGGCGATCACGGCGATCGGCACGGCCTGCGAGCCGACCGCCAGGGGATAGACGGCGCGGCGCAACAGCGTGGAGAAGTGGATCAGCACCGCAAGCGCGAACCCGAGCAGCATCGCGAGCAGCACGCCCAGGCCGACCTCGACGGCCGTCGGGGCGAGGTTGGCTGCGAGCAAGCCCGCGTTCTGCCACATCGCGCTGGCGACCGCGTGGGGGGCCGGCAGCACGAACGAGCTCGCCCCGCCGGAGTCGGCGTATGCCTCCCACGCCCCCAGCAGGCAGAGGACGAGCAGCAGCGGCGGAAGCACCGCGCGCAGGCCACCGCGCGGCGACATGCTGGCACCGCTCGCCTCGGTCTTGACGGATGCGCTCACGCCGCGCCACCCGCCGCGGGCGGCCTGCCGCGCCCGAGGGCGCCGAGCGCCCGCTCGCGCAAGGCGAGCACCTGGCCGTCGGTGCGCGAGCGGGGTCGCGGAGCGTGCACCTCGAGCTCCTCGATCACCCGCCCCGGCCGCGGGGAGAGCACGACGACGCGGTCGGCCAGCAGGATCGCCTCCTCGACGTCATGCGTCACGAGCACGACCGTGCGCGGCCGATGAGCGAGCGCGCGTGCGAGCCACTCCTGCATCTCTGCGCGGGTGATCGCGTCGAGCGCGCCGAACGGCTCATCGAGGCACAGCACGTGCTTGCCCGACAGCAGCGTGCGCGCGAACGCGACGCGCTGGCGCATGCCGCCGGAAAGCTCAACCGGATGCGAGCGCTCGAAGCCCTGCAGGCCGAGCTCGGCGAACAGCGTGGCCGCGCGGCGGCGCGCCGCCGCGCGCGGAATGCGCGCGATGCGCAGCGCGAGCGCAGCGTTGTCGACCGCGCTCAGCCACGGAAGCAGCAGGTCGCTCTGGGGCATCAGCACGGCCGGCTGGCAGGCGATCGATCCCTGCTGCGGCGCCTGCAGCCCGCAGATCAGCTCGAGCAGCGTGGTCTTGCCGCAGCCGCTCGGGCCGACGACGGCGAGCAGTTCGCCGTGATCGACGTGCAGCGAGATATCGCTCAGCGCCTGCACGGGCGAGCCGCGGCGATCTGCATACGCCCGTCCGATCCGCTCCAGGGCGATCGCGTGCCGCGCCGCGACGTCCCCGACGGGCCGCTGTGCGAGGGATTGCAGTTCGGTCGCCACTTCGCTCCCTTCGAGGGCATTACCCCACAGGTTCTAAGGGTCGGCGCCGGGGGAATCGCTTCCCGAGCGCCATCTCAGCCGGCCTTCCCGCCAGCCCCCCTGGTGTCAGCATCGCTTCGCTGATGCTACCGCGCCAGGGCGTGGCGACGCCGCCCGGCGCCGGCGTCGAGATCTACCCCCCGGCGGCGATCACGGGCCGCGTCAGCGCGCGCACGAAGTCCTCCAGCTGGGCCGTCGTCCAGCACTCGAACGCGGTGCAGTGCTCCTCGTATGCAGCGATCACCGAGTCGCCGTAGTTCCAGTACAGCTTCGGCTCGGGATTCAGCCAGAACGTGCGCCCGGCGCGCGCGGCGATCCGGGCGAAGATATCGGCGCGCGGGTCGCGTCCGTTCGTGCGCGCATCGCCGAGCACGATGACCGTCGCGCGCGGATGCAGATCGTCCTCCACCTGCACGAGGAACTCCGACCACACGCGCCCGTAGTCGGTGTAGCCGGAGATGTCCGCCACGCCCGCGTCGCTGCCGATCCGTTCGCTTACGGTCTTGAAGTTGCGCTCGTGTTCGAAGATGTCGGTGACCTCGGAGATGCGCTCGATGAAAACGAACGAGCGCATCTTGCGGAACGTGTCATGCAGCGCGTGCAGCACCGACAGGAAGAAGACCGATGCCGAGGTGACGCTCGTGGAGACGTCGCACAGCACGTAGATCTCTGGGCGTTTGGGACGCCGCGGGCGGAACTTCAGCTCGACGGGCACGCCGCCCGTCTGCAGCGACGCGCGCATCGTGCGCCTTACGTCGACGTGTGCGTGGCGACGGTGCCCGCGGTGCTGCATCCCCTGGGTGGCGAGCCGGCGGCGCAGCTGCGTGACCACGCGATGAACGGCCGCCAGATCGGCAAGCGGGCCGGACGGCAGCGCGCGGTCGAGCTCGCCAAGCGGGCGGGCCGGCGGCAGGTTGCCCGTGCGCTCGATCTGCGAGCGCTCGAGCTCGCGTCGCAGGAGCGCCTCGAAGCGGCGCAGGGCGTCGCGCGGAAGGCCGTCGCGGCGCGGGTCCTCGGCGGGCAGGTCGGGCTGCGGCTCGGCGCGCAGTCCCAGCGCGCGGCGGATCCGCTGCACATCGACGCCGATCACGCCCGAGCCCTCCTGGCGCCGCGCGAACGCGGCGATCGCCATCCGCGCGAGGTCGCGCATGGCACCCTCCGAACCCTCCTTCAGTGCCGCGGCGATCTGCGCGCGCAGCTCATCGAGCTCCTGCTCGGAGAGCTCGCCGAGCATCGCCTGGTCATCCTCGCGGATGCCCTCGCGCGCGGCCGCGACCTCGACCGCGCGGAAGAAGAAGCGATCGAACACCAGCTCGAAGACGCGGCGGTCCTCCTGGCTCTTGGCGAGCGTCGCCGCGAGCGCCTCGCGGAAGTCCTCCTGTGAGGTCCAGCTGATCTCGGAGAGCACCTCGAAGGCATCCAGCAACTCCGAGGTGCCGACCGCCACTCCCTCGCGCCGCAGCTCCTCGCCCAACTCCAGGATACGAGCAGGGAGGCCTGCGGGCGCCGGTAGGGCCTCAGGCGACATCGGCCGGCGAGCCGAGCTTCAGTCCCACCCGCTCGGCCACCACGTCCATGTCGGTGCGGTGCTTGACGATCACCGACATCGTCTCGTTGAACGTCTCGCCGTCGATGTCCTCGACGCCGAGCAGCAACAGCGCGCGCGCCCAGTCGATCGACTCGGCGATCGAGGGGGGCTTCTTGAGGTCGAGCTCGCGCACACGGTGCACGAGTTCCACGAGCTTCCGCGCC
>DATHGU010000192.1:0-7023 GCA_035317495.1 Solirubrobacteraceae bacterium | reverse complement strand
CATGACCTCCAAGCTCGATCTCGATCCGGGCGTGATCGCCTCCTGCCGGGCCGCCGCGAGCCAGATCGCCGCGCAGGTTGCCGAGCAGATCGCCGGCAAGACGACCGTGTCGGTCGAGCGCACCGTCGCGCGGCTGCTCGGTGTGGACGGCGCCAACGAGCTCGACGCGCCGCTGCCCAACGTGCTGGTGGACCACGTGCGCGACCGCGGCGAGCTCGGGCGCGGGATCGCCTACTGGCTCGGAAACGCACTCCTCGCCGACCCCGACGCGACGCCGCAGAGCATCGCCGACGCGGTCGACCGCGGCGACCTCGCCCTGACAGAGCTGCCGCGCGCCGCCGACGACGCCGTGGGCATGCGCGTGATGCGCGAGTGCGAGGGGCGCATCGCCGAGATGAGCCGGCTCATGGCCGAGCGCCGCGAGCTGCGCGAGCGCCTCGGCGAGCACCCGCCACCGCTGCGCTACGTGCTGACGGCGACGGGCAACGTGTACGAGGACGTCGTGCACTCGCTCGCGGTCGCGCAGGCCGGGGGCGACATCGTCGCGGTGATCCGCTCGACGGCGCAGAGCCTGCTCGACTACGTGCCCTACGGGCCGACGACGGAGGGCTACGGCGGGACGTTCGCCACGCAGGCGAACTTCCGCATCATGCGCGAGGCGCTCGACGAGTGGTCGGCGCAGAACGGCCGCTACGTGCGGCTGTCGAGCTTCTGCTCGGGGCTGTGCATGCCGGAGATCGCCGCGATGGGCGCGATCGAGGGCTTCGACAACATGGTCAACGACGCGCTTTACGGGATCCTCTACCGCGACATCAACCCCGTGCGCGGGCTGATCGACCAGCGCGTCTCGCGGATGATCAACGGCTACTTCGGCGTCGTGATCAACACCGGCGAGGACAACTACCTGCGCACGGCCGACGCGATCGAGGCGGCGCCGTCGGTGACGGCCTCGCAGTTCATCAACCGCCAGCTGGCGCTCGACTCGGGCGTGCCCGACGAGCAGATCGCACTGGGCGACGCGTTCGAGATAGACACGCCAGTTCCCAACAGCCTGCTGCTGGAGTGGGCGCAGGCGCAGCTCACGCGCGAGCTGTTCCCGGACTGCCCGGTCAAGTACATGCCGCCGACGCGCCACATGGACGGCAACCTGTACCGCACGCACGCCGCCGACTCGCTGTTCAACCTCGTGACGATCGCGACGGGACAGGGCATCCAGACGATCGGCGTGCCGACGGAGGGGATCTTCACGCCGCACGTGCACGACCGCGTGATCGGCCTGGAGAACGTCAACTACGTGTTCGACGCCGCGCGCGACCTGGGCGATGAGATCGAGTTCAAGCCCGGCGGCATCATCCAGACGCGCGCGCAGGACGTGCTGGCCGGAGCGCACGAGCTGCTGACACGGATCGCCGAGGAGGGCCTGTTCGCGGCGCTCGGCGAGGGGGTGTTCGGCGACGTCCCGCGGCAGGTCGACGAGGGTCGCGGAACGGAGGGGATCGTCGAGGTCGACGAGGGCTACCTGAACCCCGCCAGCGAGCTGATGCGGGGAGCGTCGAGCCTTGCCTGAGCCCGCCACACGCTCGGTCGACCTCGCGCGGGTCAAGCCGTACGCCGACCACCTCGGCGACGGGCTCGTGCAGCTGAGCTTCACGCTGCCCGTCCCCTACGGGCTAGCGGCGCGCAAGGCCGCGCAGGAGTGGGCGGCGAAGATGGGCTTCGAGCACCCCGAGGTCGTCCACTACCAGGAGCTGACCTACGGCTACACGTACTTCGTGATGTTCGGCGAGGCGACGCAGACGGTCGACTACGCGTCGCTGAGCGACGAGGGCTTCGACATCGAGTACATGAGCGAGGATGAGATCGAAGCGTTCGCCGGCGAGCGCATCGGGCGGCCGATCGTCGTGGTGGGCGCCGCCACGGGCACGGACACGCACAGCGTGGGGATCGACGCGATGCTCAACCTGAAGGGCTTTCACGGGCATCACGGCCTGGAGGGCTACAAGTCCTTCCAGACGCACAACCTCGGCAGCCAGGTGCCCAACAGCGTGCTCGTCTCCAGGGCGATCGACCTCGACGCCGACGCGATCCTCGTCTCGCAGACGGTCACGCAGCAGAACCTGCACATCGCCAACCTGACCGAGCTCGTGGAGATCGTCGAGGCGGAGGGGCGGCGCAAGCAGCTGATCCTCACGTGCGGCGGCCCGCGCGTATCGAACGAGCTCGCCAAGGAGCTCGGCTTCGACGCCGGCTTCTCCAAGGGCACCTATCCGCACCACGTCGCGAGCTTCATCGTGCGCGAGCTGGCCGCGCGGCTGGGCGGCGCCGCGGGCCCCGCCGGCGCCGGGGACCCCGCCCACGAGGCGGGCGCCTCGCGGGAAAAGTCGAGCGACTCGCGGGAGACGGGCATCGCCGACGCTGCGTCGGCGAACGGTAGCGGCGCGGTCAACGGAGCGGGCGCCCCCGGCACAGATGGCTAGCGGCGGCGG
Organism: Solirubrobacteraceae bacterium; assembly: GCA_035317495.1. Taxonomy (GTDB): domain Bacteria; phylum Actinomycetota; class Thermoleophilia; order Solirubrobacterales; family Solirubrobacteraceae; genus Palsa-744. The sequence continues at coordinate 4,537 of DATHGU010000192.1, read as the reverse complement.
CGCACGGCTCACGGACCTGCTCGCCGGCACGCGCGCGCTCGCGCTCGTCGGGCTGGCGAAGAACACGGGCAAGACCGTCACGCTGGCGGCGATCCTCGCCGAGCACGCAGCCGCCGGACGGCTGGTCGGCGTAACGTCGATCGGGCGCGACGGCGAGGAGCACGACGTGATCGACGCGCGCATCGACAAGCCGCGCGTGCAGCTGCAGGCGGGCAGCCTGGTGGCGACGACCGGCGGGCTGCTGCGCGCGAGCGAGCTCGCGCACGAGCGCCTGGTACAGACCGGCGTGCGCACGCCGCTCGGCGAAGTCGTGCTCGCGCGACTCTCCGAGGGGGGCACCGTGGAGGTGGCGGGCCCGAGCGCCGCCGCCGACGTGCGTGCGGTAAGCGAGGCGATGAGCGAGCTCGGCGCCGAGCAAGTGCTGATCGACGGGGCGATCGATCGACGCGCCGCGTCATCGCCTGCCATCGCCGACGGGCTCGTGATGGCGACGGGCGCGATCCTCGCTGAAGACATCGACGACGTCGTCGCCGCGACGAGCGATGCGGTCGATCTCGTCAGGCTGCCAGCGGCGAGCGCCGACGCCCGAGCGGCGGATGCGAGCGGCAACGCGGACAGCGACGGCGACGAGCGGATCGCGCTCGACCGTCGGCTCGTGCTGAACGCCGAGCCGGCGGAGATCGCGACGCTGCTGAACGAGCATCCGCGCGCCGGCATGCTCGTCGTCGAGGGAGCGCTCGGCGAGCGCTTCCTGGAGGGGCTGCTGGCCGCGGGCAGCGAGCGGGCCGGGCGCGAGCTTCGGATCGTTGTTGGCGACCCGACGAAGGTGTTCCTCTCGCGCCGCGGCCCGCGCTGGTATGCCCGTCAGGGGGTCTCGATCGAGGTCCTGCAGACGATCGAGCTGAAGGCGATCACGGTCAATCCCCTCGCGCCGCAGTCACACAGCTTCGACTCGCGGGTGCTGCGCGAGCTGATCGAATCGGCCGTCGCGGACGTTCCCGTCCTCGACGTGCTCGACGAGTCCTACTTGGCGTTGGCGAAGTAGTCGGCGTTGATCTGCGTGAACTTCTGCCACTCCTCCGGCAGCTGATCCTCCGCAAAGCAGGCGTCCACGGGACAGGCCTCGACGCACGCGTCGCAGTCGATGCACTCCTCGGGGTCGATGTAGAGCATTTCGGCCGCGTCGTATCCGGGCTCGTCGGGCGTCGGGTGGATGCAGTCCACGGGGCATACCTCGACACAGGAGTTGTCCTTCGTGCCAATGCATGGCTCGGCGATCACGTAGGCCATTTGCTTCTTTCCTGGTTGTTTGCGGGTCTTGGTCTTGGGAGGCTCGGGGCGAGCAGCGTATTTTAGAGATGGCGCCGGCCCGGCCGAACCTCATCGTAGATGATTGCGGGCTCAACCATCTCTACCGACATCACGCCCCCCAAGCGAGCGAGATCGCGGCGGATCGAAGCTAGAACTCGACGACGTATCTCGGCGTGAAGGGCGTCGTCGTCGCTCGTACGCCGGCAATCCGGTCGACGCGGTAGCTGCGCAGCTCGCCACGGTCGTTGACCACGAATAGGACGAGGTTGCCGTCCTGCGTGCGGCGCAACGAGTATGGCTCTACCAAACGCGGCCCCCTGCGTCCTTCCGCGGCGCGATAGTCGAGCTCGACCTTGAGGCGATTCGCGCCTGCGTAGCGAATTGTCTCGAGCGGTACCCCGCGTCGCCAGCTGGTGATCGCCCGAGGCGCCATCCACTCGGGGTCGAGGTCCCTTCCGAATTCGGCGCGCGGAAGCGCAAGTCGCGGCCGCTCGCCGGCAAGCCACGCGAAGATCGCGTCGAGCTCGTTCCAGAACTCGGCGAACGGCGGAAGTGGTGCTGGGAGCTGGTGAGCCAGCATGTTCTGCCACTCCTGCTCGATCTCCGCCACGTATGGCGACGCGCGGATCGTGTCTGCGTTTGGAACGCCGATGCCGGCGTGCGCGCACTTCTGTGCGAGCACGCTCATTACTCGAGCTGAGAGACCGAGAAGGTCTGGGTGGCGATGCATGTGCACGATGTCGTAGAGATCACGCGGGCGACACCGCTCGGCGAGCGCGCGCGTCTTCTCGGCGGCCAACTCCGCGAGCGAGTAACAGGGGATGCCCTCGACAGGTAGCGGATCGTCACCATATGGATGAACGATCGTGCGAACTACCGGTGGCTCGACAAGAACCTCGTCGCTCGTGAGGTCGAGCCTGAGCTTGGGAAGCGTTGGCTGCGGATTGGGACCGCGATAGGCGAGTCGTCCTTGGGTGGTCGCCTTGCCCCGCAAGTTCTTGCGGTGCACAAACGAGACGCCATCGAGCAGCAACTCAATTCCCGACTCCTGCCGAAGCCAGGACGCGACCCGCCCGAAGATCTCGGTCAATTCGTCCGGTCGCTCCGGGCCACCATCGACGATGGTGAAGTCCAGATCCTCGGAGAACCTGTATGTCTCGTAGTAGCACTTGCGCAAACACGTTCCGCCCTTGAAGATCCAGGTGTCCGTGAGCTCGGGCTCGGCGGCGACTGCCGCGAGCACCCATCCGAGCACATAGTCCTTTTCGATCACGCCCACATCGACCTGCCACTCAGCGCGAATCTGGAGCAACTCCTGCTTTGAGATCACGATGGGCCCTCGGGGGCGACTCGGACATTCGCTCGGATCCTCCACGCCGGTACGCGGGCGCCGTCCCGTGGACCGTCCGGATCGAGGAGGGCCAGCCCAGCCGATAGGCGGGTCTTGCACTCGGCGATCAGCGCGGGCTCGTCGCGTCCGAGCGCCTCGACGAGGTAGCCGAGACGCTTGAACACGGCGCGGTTGCCGAGTCGGTCCCCGTACGACACGAGCCGATTCGCGTCGTGAGCGTCAAGGTACGCGCCGAGAATCTCGGCGGCGTGCCGGATGCCGCCGCCGAGAATTGGCGAGTCGAGAATGTCTATGACGGCACGAGCCGGATCGGCGATTGAGAGCCGTACCTCCTCGTGCCACATCGACTCGATTCCCCACGTCATCAGGTCCTCGGCAACATGCACCACGAGATAATCAGCGTCGAGCAGCCGCACGTCCGTGGCGCGGACGCGCCGAGTCGTCTTGAGTACGGTCGTACGGAACACCTGCTCGGTCAGACTCCAATGACTCGCGGCTGTCCAGCCTGTGAAGTAGCAGGGCGACCACACCGCAGACGCGACGACCATCGGGTCCTGCGCCCAAAGCTCGGGACGCTCCGCCTCCACGGGGACCGCGATATACAACCCACGCCGGACTCTTCGCAGCCACCCCTTCTCCGCCCAGTGGGCCAGCTTTCGAGCGGCAACCCGCCGGTCAACCCCTAGCTCCGTCGCCGCATCCTCGGGAACGATGAACCGCCGTCGGCCAGCCACGGCAGCGAGCTCGGCACGACCCGAACCAGAGATACCATTTGATGACATTGAAAAGCCAATAGCCTCGCTACTGACGAATATACTGGTAGCAGAGTATCAATCTACCGACAGGCCGTCACCAAATACCTCGTGAAGCGCAGAACTACTGGATCTCCGTAGTTCCTGGTTGCGCGTTCAGACACGAAGCCATCTCGACTCAGGCGCGAACTCGCGAACTCGTAGTCGGCGCTCGTTGTCGAGTTGCTGAGCCACACGCTAGGTTGGGTCGATGCTGCTCCTAACGGGCGCAACCGGCCTGGTCGGCTCCGCGCTGCTGCGCCGGCTGGTGGGCGAAGGCCAGCAGGTGCGCTGCCTCGTTCGCGACCCGCGCCGGCTGGGCGCGCAGCGCGTGCGCGTGCAGATCGCGCTCGGCGACCTGACCGATCCGCCGTCGTTTCGCAACGCGCTGCGCGGAGTGCGCACGGTCGTGCACCTGGCCGCTTCGATCCGCGACCAGCCGCGCGGATCGATCGAGGAGCTGAACGGCATCGCGACGTGGCGGATGGTGCAGGCGGCCGAGCGCGCGGGCGTCGAGCGCTTCGTGTTCTTCTCGGTGCTCGACGCCTCCACCCATCATCGCGCGCGCTTCTTCCGGGCCAAGGCGCTCGCCGAGCAGGCGGTCGGCGAGGCGCGCCTGGAGTCGACGGTCTTCGCCCCCTCGATCGTCTACGCCCCGGGCGACCCCTGGCTGACGCTGCTCGAGCGGCTCGCGCTGCTGCCGGTCATGCCAGTGTCCGGGCGCGGCCGCGCGCTCTACCAGCCGATCTGGGCCGAGGATGTGGCCGATTGCGTGCTCGCCTCGCTGCGGGTCCCCGGCGAGGAGCGCCGCACCGAGGCCAGGCGCGAGGCCGATCGCAGCGCCGCCGAGCGGCGGAGCCGCTACGAGCTCGCCGGTCCAGAGACGCTCAGCCACAACGACATCGTGCGCGTCGTGCTGCGCTCGCTCAACCGCCGGCGCCCACTGCTGCACGTGCCGACGCCGATCGTCTCGCGCGCCTTGCGCCTGCTCGAGCGCGTGTCCGGGCCGAGCGCCTTTGCGACGTGGGACGAGGCGGAGCTGATGGAGGTGCCGATGCTGTCGGCGCGCGGGGCGGCTGACGCG